>JAGXNZ010000344.1 GCA_019894655.1 Promethearchaeota archaeon
TAATGACCGACCTGGTAAACATCTCTAGAATCGCTGAAATCATAGGTGGAAGCAGGCAAATCCAAAATTATGTCATGTCGATGTCGTTACGTCAAGTTTATAAGATGGCTGGTCTCTAAAACCGCCAAAATTTATAAATTTTCCATTTTTTTTTTAATTATTTTTGTTAAAAAGTGTAATCCATTATGTTGTCTAAGGCATCGAGTTCTTCCCAATACTGACGAAATAAATAGGAGAATTGGGAGTTATTATCGTTTTTACATTATCAGCTTCTTAAGTCTCTTTGAAAACTTTTTAGATATTATCAAACTCGTCTCGAATGGACAATTTTTCTTGAACTGGATTATAGAAATAAAGTTGTCAATTCCTATCAAAGATAAAATACCGTATTCCTCGAGCGATATTAATTCGCTAATTCTTGAATTCCCTATTATAAATCTACTCTCTAATAACCTTATTATATCTGAAAGGACATTAGAGCTGAGGTAAGAAACGATAATTCTTCCAGTTTGAGTCAATAATGCAGACGAGATTACAAAAGAGGAAAAAGTATGAAGCTCTTTAAAGACCTCGATTAAATCCTTTTGAATTTCTTCTGAAACTAGCTTCTTACTTTCAATTATTTCATCTACATTTTTCTCGAAATTTTGATAGATCGAAACTTCGCCATTAAAATTATCCATTAAGTCTCTCACATCAAACTCATATAGAAATTCGCTTTTAATTTTCCGTAACTGGTTTCTTAGCTCTACAAGATTATCAGTTCTATCGCTAAATAGAGCAAACATGAGCTCACTGGAGTTGGCTTTCTCTACTTCAAAGATAAATCGAAATGGTCCAACTTCAATTTCAGATAATTCTTTAGTTTTCAAAGTTTGTTTAACAAATGAGAAAATTGCGCTTAAAAAGCTACTTGTGAGTTTAATGTCAAAAATTTCCTCATAAGTTTTATAAAAAAGTAGTTCGCCCGTTGATTTCATGATGAAGATATTTTTAATCATTAGAACTCAAAGAAAATAAGGTTAATAACTCTAAAATTAAGATGTTATATTCTTTTAATAAAAGTTTAGGCTTAAAAATTCTTGTATAAATCATTCTAATGATGTAAAACCAATAAAATTCCGCTTTTTTTTTCTCAAGCTAGAAACAGCTAAAATTTAATGCTGTTCTACGGCAACTTTTTATGCTAAAATCCATCGAATTTAGCCCATTCATCGTCGTCGTCGATTTCCTCTTCATCTTCATGAAGATCCTCAGAATTCTCTGCCTTTACACCTTCAACTGATTCTTCATCAAGTTCATCATATTCATCGTCAAAACTTATAGCTTTATCTAAATCCACAGCTACTTGTTCATCTCTTAATTGAATTTCTGGGATGGGTTCTTCTTTCGATTTTTTCTTTTCAACTAATTTGAGGTAATCGCCGTGAATTTTAATTGTAATAGGAGTTTCTTCTTGTAGAAGTCGTACCACTACTTCTTCGCTACTAGATGTATCGTGCGGCATGCGCATAACGATCGCTCTTGAACCTTCGAATACACCACTTATTATTTCAACGGTATCACCTGATTCTAAATATTCGGTGACACTTCTAGGTAGTAAAACGTGTTTTAACTCGTTTAGATCAATATTTTGGACGATTCGTCCTTTAATGTGAGGTATTCCTTGTACAGCAATTTGAACGGATCTCTTTTGAGGTGCTTCAAAAAACACATAACCGGGTAATAAAGGAGATACAAGCATTGCCCTAATATCGGGAACGACATCTAAAATTTTAAACCTGTAAAAAATTTGTCGTAATATGTTACTTTCTTGGTTGATCGTAGTTCTCACTGCAAAAAGTGTCGTAGAAGGCTCGTCATCTTCAAGATCATTGATTTCTGTCACAACTAAGTCTTCATCTATCTCTAATTCTTCTTCTTTATTGTTTTCAAGCTGGTCCTCTTGATCCACCATTTTTTCTCACTTCTTTCTTATTTGAATTGTCTAAATTTAGAATGCTTTAATATTGATTTCGTAAAAAAGTAGTTTAATGTATAAAAGAAATTCTAAATTATAAAATTTTGCTTTTGAAGGAGATTTTTGCTATGATAGCAGGATCCTCACTATTGAATCAATCTTATCAATTTATTAATTTCTATAATGGCATGTTATTTATATCCAATATTTCAGGAATTCTTCTGTTTCTCTCGAGCCAGGATATTTCTGCGTTAGTATATCTCCAAGTTATTTCGCATTTTCCTGGTTTATCTGCGACTTCTGTTTCCCAATCCCATGGAGACACTATAACTAGGTCACCTTTTCTTATCCAAACGCGTTTTTTAATTTTACCGCGAATTCTACCAACTCGGTGCTTACCATCCTCGCAAAATACGCCCATCCGTTCATTCCCATATATATCAATGATTCTACCAAACATTTCTCCTATCCTTTTAGTGGGAAATTTAACACGCGTGACGGGTGGTGGAATATATGGTCCTTTGCCTCTCTTCACTTGCTTTCCTTTTTTTTTTGCCATGATTTTTTCCTTCAAACAATGTGTACAATATTAGTATTTATCATCGGGTTTATAATCACCCTTAATAAAAACAATTTTTATACGTTTTTGAGAATCGTTCCGAATATTATGCATTTCTTTTGGTTCCACCAAGAATACACTTCCCTCTAAAGCAGCGAATTCTTTGTCATTTACAATCATAACACCATCACCCTTAACGAAATAAAATGTTTCATCAAGTAGATTGTGCCCGTGAGCCTTTTCAGCCATTTTTTCTCCAGGTTTTAATAAAATTAATCCCCAATCTATACTCGGCCCGCGCATCAGATACTTAACGCCGGATTCTCCTCCTCTGTATTGAAAGTCTTTTTCATTTATGTGTTTCATTTTTTACTAACAAACCTATATCTTATTTACTAAAAACAAATTATCTAAATTAAATTAAGTTAAAAATCTTATTAATTTAAATTCTCAGTAGGCTAGTAGAATGGTCTCAAATTTTAGATTTGCAAGCATACCTAACATAATATTTGGAGCCGGTAAACTTAGCGAATTATACGATATTATCGCAAATTTCGGAAAAAATGTGTTGTATGTGATCGGAGATTCATCGCTTAAGGCATCGGGAAAATGGGATGAAATAACAAGCGAAATGCTCAGAAGAACCATTAATTTCTATTCAATATCAATCACTGGAGAACCTACCCCCACCTTAATAGATGAAGTTGTTAAGAAATTTAGAAAAGATAATATAGATTTAATTATTGGGATAGGGGGTGGTAGTGTTATTGATGCTGGAAAAGCAATTTCAGCGATGATTCCTAAAAACAATTCAATCAAGGAATATATTGAGGGCTTTGGAGATAAAATACACGATGGAAAAAAAATTCCGTACATCGCCATTCCTACTACTTCAGGAACAGGTAGCGAAGCTACAAAAAACGCTGTTATAACTGAGGTTGGTTCTGAAGGATTTAAAAAATCGTTACGACACGATAATTTGATCCCAAATTATGCTATAGTGGATCCTAAACTCGTTGTATCTTGTCCACCTTCAATTACTGCAGCTTGCGGAATGGATGCTTTCACACAGTTGCTAGAAGCATACGTCTCTCCTCGTTCAAGTCCTGTAACTGATGCGTTAGCGTATAGTGGAATCAAACAAATAAAAGATAATCTAATCCCCGTTTACAGCTATAAATCTTCAGACTTGAAAACACGATCTGCCATGGCCTATGGCTCTTTAGTCTCCGGTATCGTCCTTGCAAACGCTGGATTGGGAATTGTCCACGGATTAGCATCTTCAATAGGTGGAATGTTTAATATTCCTCACGGAACAGTATGCGGAACGCTGCTTGCTGAAAGCACAAAAATGAATGTGAAGCGATTAGAGCAAATTGGTAATGATGGTGAGCATGGGTTAATGAAGTATGCAATAATCGGAGCATTAATAACTGGTAAAGGTTTCGAAGCAAATAAAGATGTGTCATATTATTGTTCAGTTCTTTGTGAAACTTTGGAAAATTGGACCAGACAATTAAACACTGATCGTCTAGGTAAGTATGGGATCACTACTAAAGACATTGATAATATTGTAGAAAGAACGGGATTAAAAAATAATCCAGTTCGCCTCACTTCTGAAGATATAAAAGAAATAGTAATAAATCGGATATAATTTTCTTCTAATTCAGAATAGCTATCATTTATCTTCAAATTTGAAGATATTTAATATTATAAATGAACTTTAACAGTAGGCAAAATATCTTATAATAAAGGATTAGCACTAATCAAAAGAAAGATACTTTTTCTGGCGAAGAAATATAGTACTGAAACCAATTTTTCTCACTTTTCTACGTAGATCTGCATCATTAGACGCTAAATAGACTCTAATCTCTTTTCCTTTTAAGTTTTGACAGTTTCTTACTAAAAAATCATCCGTAGATTCCCCATTTGATTTTGTGAGCTGGTTGTAAACAATATTATATTTTTCATAATTATTCTCTAAATATGAAAGGCCAGAGTTTAAGTTCATAATAAACTTTGTAGCGTTTGGTTCTCTAAGCCTTTTAGCTTGTAACTCATCTAAAATTTGCTTAAAAAGAATGAAAACAGTGCGCCCCTCTAACCTACTATCTATATCATATAGATAATCAATTTTAAACTGAAATGGAAGTAATATGAAGTTCGCATCAATTACGATAAGATTTTCTAACATTATTTCATAAATATGTTAAAAAATTAATAACTTTGACGGTCTAATATTTTTTTTGTCAATATATCAAAAGCTTTTAGGACATTTTCTCCAGATTTACTTGAAATCTTCATATAATCAAAAAGTTTGAATGTTTCTTTAAATTCTGAAGCATAGTCATCGGATACCATGATATCTTCTTTTAAATCGTTTTTTGTACCTAAAAATAGAATAGGTAAATTCGGATCACCCCTACGGCAAATATTTACCCATTCTTCTAATTTTTCCAAAGTCATCGGACGTGTTAAATCAAAAAGTAGTAAAGCTCCTTTAGCACCTAACACATAACTCTCTAACAGAAACCTAAACCTTTGCTGACCTCCAAAGTCCCACAATTGAAGGGTACAATGGTGACTATTAATGTTTACCTCTTTAAGAAAGAATTCAACTCCAATTGTCATCTTCGTTTCAGCACTAAACTTACCTTCTACATAACGATGAAGAAGTGTGGTTTTTCCAACTCCCCCTTCTCCTGCAGTAAGTATTTTTAAGATAAACTTCTTCATATTTTCTTATTTCTCGTATTCTTAATTGTAGTCGCACAATGCTCGGCAATTATAGAGGTTATGAATAAAAAATTTGCTAATTTTTCCTGTTAAAAGTTTAAAAATGTGTTTTATTATTTAATAAAACTTTTCATTTTTTACCTTTTTGATTTACGTAAATTTAAATTCTATTTCTATTTTAAAGTTTTATTATCTTCTTAACTAATTTTAGTATCTTACACATATTTTAATATTAATAATAAAAATTCATCCATTAAATAAAGTCCGAAAGGCAATTATACAATTAATATTTAATTTATTAATGCTTATTGATGATTAAGA
>JAGXNZ010000345.1 GCA_019894655.1 Promethearchaeota archaeon
AACCGGTGCTAACTCAAACTCATTTGCCAATAATTACTACAGAAAAAATATCAGAAGCACTATCTGGAGATTGGCAACCAATAACAGCTTTAATATTTAAAATGAAAATAAAAGATATGATGGATGCTCGTTTTTTACAGATAAAACTGAAGGAATTGGAGCGTAAGGGATTGGTAATGGTAGATACCAAAATGGGGAAAAAACATTGGAAATTAAAATAGTGTGATACTAATGTCGAGTAAAAATGAAAGTAAAAAATGGGATATTAAGGCAGCTAAAAAGCTTTTTCAAGAATATTTAGAAAAGGGTATAGAAGAAAAGAAAAAAGAAGTAAAACTACCGGAAAATACAGTCAAAATTGACGATTTAAATAGACACCAAACTTTAGATCGAATTAATAAATTAACGGATTCCATAATAGAAATGATTTATCAAAATGGAAGACCCTCTATTAAATTACCTTCGAGAACGAGTGCAAATATTATCTGGGACGAAGAAAATGATTTGTTACTATTAGGACAGCAGATCATGGAAAAACAGTTCCATTCGCTCGGGAGTGTTGCTGATATTACAAGATTAATGAAAGTTCTTGAGAAAGTCTATGAATTATTACGCAAGGATATGCATGCAACAAAAAGAGAAATTTTTTACTCATCAGTTCAATTATTTGGAGATCAGAAGAATAGCGATAAATGTATTGAGGATGTTGCTACAATGTTATATACAACTAGAAACTCAACACATATTGTAGCTTCAGCTAAGGGATCATGCATTGGACGCCTTAGAATTAGAGACAGGAATGATATAATTGATTTGGAAGGTTTAGGAAGTGGTGGTTGGACGATTAGTCCAATGCTTGATAATATTGAAATACTTGAATCAGATGCAGAATTTATTTTAGTTCTAGAAAAAGACGCAGCAATGATAAGATTATCAGAAGCTAGATTTTGGAGAAAATACCCTTGTATAATATTAACAGCAAAGGGTGCAGCGGATATTGCAACACGTATGTTCCTAAGAAGGATTAATAAGGAACTTCAGTTACCAGTTTTTACTCTAGTTGATAGCGATCCTTATGGGCATTATATTCATTCAGTTTATTTACGAGGATCTAAACGTTTGAGTTACGAATCACCTTTTTTAGCAACTCCCGATATAAAACTCTTAGGTGTTCTTACTAGAGATTTGGAAAAATATAAAATTCCCAACGATTGTACAATCCCTATGAACCAAACAGATATTAAGAGGACTAAAGAGATGTTAGCCGAAGATTTTGTCAAAAAAAATAAAGCTTGGGAAACTGACCTAAAATTAGCTCTAAAATTAAAAATAAAAGCGGAAATTCAAGCTCTCTCTACTTTTGGATTTGAATTTTTAACAGACCAATATATACCTGAAAAATTGTCAACCGGAGATTGGATTTAACATAGGTGATAAAACTATTGAAAATATTTTATAAAAAAGATGGGGGGATTGTACAACTCATCGATAAGGAAAAAATGAAAGAGTGGTCTATTGAATTGCCTCTTATTTTTATTGAATACATCCGCAATAATCAACTAAACTCATATAATGATCCTAAAATTAAAAAAGAAATTGAGAAATACCTTGATGAAGTTCTTACTGATGTTGCTATTCCAGGTTTAATTGAGGTCCTTGATGGAGATAATGTCGAAGAAGTAAATAAAGCCTTAGTTAGAATTGAGGAATTAGCAAAAAAAGACATCGAAATGGTTAAACCAATAAAGCCTTACCTAGAAAAATTAGTAAAAAAGGATGTTAAAGAGGTAAAAAGCCTTAGCAATTCAATATTAGATAAATTTAAGAAAGCGGAAAGAAAAAAAGAATTAGCTGAAAAAAGAAAAATAATGCAGGAAAAAGAAAAGTTATTCTTAGCTGGTAATCTTAGTGGAGAAGAATACGCAAAGGCTCGGAAAGAATATTTAGTTTTGAAAGATTAAGTTGAATAAAATGAGTTGGGAATTAGAAAAGAATAATTTTTATAATTTTATTATTAAAAATAGAGTGATTGGATTTTTTGATGAGCCAATAACGCTTAAATCAGGTCGAAAATCGTACTGGTATGTAAATTGGAGAACGGTTGCCGAAGATGTTTTTTTATTAAATACGGTTAGCGATTATCTTTTATTATTTGTAAAGCATCTGAATCTTATACCAGATTGCTTTTATGGGGTTCCAGAAGGCGCAACGAAATTAGGGATTATTACTCAATATAAATGGGCATTTAAAGATAAGAAAATAAAGCCTGGTATGTATACGCTATCGATGGGACGCGGAAAACCAAAGGAACACGGTGATTTAAAGGACAAGTTTTTTCTTGGAATTCCCAAAGGGAATGTGATATTACTTGAAGACACAACTACAACGGGAAGTTCCATGCTTGACACGATTAATGATTTAGCGAAAATTAATGTGAAAATTATAGCTGCTATTGGTTTAACAAATCGAAATGAGATTAGGGAAGACGGTTTTACAGTTGAAGAAGTCCTCAACAATAAAGGCGTAAAATATTATTCAATGAGCGATGCAATAGATATACTACCGAAATTAAAACTTAATCCAACAGCCGTTACCCATATTGAAAATTACTTCAAAAAATATGGAAAAAAGGAGATTAAATTCTAAAATTATATAGTTCTATTTATTATTTAAAAAAAAAGTTCTCCAACCTTTTATTAGCTCAGACAGCTTGTTAAACAGGATCATTTCAGAAGATGTTAATCTCCTCTCATCTTCTACGGATAGATTAGATTTAGCTAATTTTAACAATTTTAGAAGCCGGCTATCCACAATATTTGTTGAATATGATGTAAACCTATCCGAATT
>JAGXNZ010000346.1 GCA_019894655.1 Promethearchaeota archaeon
GTTAAACTAGATTGGACAAAAATCTAGGGTGGGGTTTTTTATTTTAATGTCTAATTTTTGTTTAACTAGTTAGTTTAAGAGAGACTAGTAGGAGAGCAAAATTCATAATTTTTTCTATTTTCTAAACCATTTTTAAAATAATACTTTCCAACTTGCGTTTTGGGATGTGCATTTCGTTTCCTTCTTTCCAATATTTAAAGGAATCCTTATAAGGTTCAATTACAGATGTTTCATCAGGGTAGCCTAGGCTTATCACATGTTTAATTTCATAAAAATCAGGAATATCGAGTAATGTTCTGATATTTTCTCCCTTTATTGAACCCATCCAACACGTTCCAATTCCAAAACTCACAGCACCTAGTAATATGTTCTCAACTGCGGCTCCAACATCGTAATCGTAATAAGATTGCTTAATTTTTTTGTTTACTAGCACTATAATATATGCCGTTGGTTCCCTACCACTTTCCGGAGTTCTTAATTCTATAGGAAGTGAAGCTGCCCATCGAACTAAGGGAAACATTTTTATTCTCATGTCTGAAGATTCTACAATAACGTACTCAACAGCTTGTATGTTGTTTCCCGCTGGTGCTACACGAGCGTAGTCAATAAGAGTTTTTAAAACATTGCTCGGAATGGTTTCTTGCTTAAATCTTCTAATGGTTCTTCGTTTTTTAATTGCTTCTTCAATATCCATATTTATTACCTTTAAGCTTTATTCAATCGCATTTTTATAACTGTTTCTGCTATATCATAGAAAGCATATTCAACATTGCTTCCCGTAAGCGCAGAAGTTTCTATATATTTCAAATTCAATTCCTTAGCTAATACTAAAGCTTCAGCCAATTTAATTTTTCGTACTTCTGTCAAATCGGACTTATTTCCAAAAATATAACCGACCATCTGATGATGGTGTTTTTCCATATTTTTCATAACATCGTGATACCAATTTTTAATGCTCGTAAAGGAAATTCTATTAGTTAAATCAAATATTAGTAGTATCGCCTCAGAACCTTGGTAAAAATGCCGTCTCATTGTCTGAAATTTTGCTTGCCCTGCAATGTCCCAGAGAACCATTTCTATGACCCCCATTTTAGCATCAAATATTTTTTCATTGATAGAAACACCCAGAGTTGGAATGTATGTTCTTAAAAACGCATTATCAGTGAATCGTAAAATAGTAGATGTCTTTCCTACTCCAGGATCTCCAACTATTACAAGTTTAAATCTAAAATCTACTATTTTTTTTTCTTTTATTCGTTTTTCAGGAAATTCTTTTGATGTTGGGGAAGTTATTTCTTTAGTTCTAAAATCATCTAGCAATTTACTTATGCTATCTCGTAAAATTTTAATTTCTTCAAAGATTTCTCTGCTGTCCACATTCCTAGTCTCCATATCAATAATATTTCGTGTGGTTTCATCAAATGGAGCCTTAAGGTAACTCATATATTTGTAAAAAATTACATCATCTGTTTCTTTAAATAAGAATGTTATCGCCGATCTTGCGAATCCACCTCTTTTACTTTCATCTTCCCTTTCTATATATCTAATTAATCCTTTCAATTTTAGTGATGGAAAAGGAATTATTAGAAGTGAATCTGGTACCGACCCTTGATCACCTGAAAGTATTGTTACAGTCTTAATACCGACTAACATTTTGATAGCTTCAGGTAAATTAGATGGTAGCCAATGTATGGGATTAGGACCCAGTTCATCGTGAATATCTGTGTATATTACAGCATCAATAAGCTTTTTCATGGTGATAAAGTATTAAAATTCGTTAAAAAACTACTATTCTTATATATTCGAAATTAATTGAAAATATTTATATCTAAGTTATTAGAAACTAAGGCAAGAAATTTGTTCCTTAGTCACGCAATTTTGAAAATAACAACTATTTTATAAATCCTAATTTCTTCATTTAATACAACGGGAAACAAGTTTTTGGGGTAATAATAAAAAATGAAAAATACAGATGTTATTTATAAATCAACAAAAAAAGCAATAATTAATTTTGAGAAAATTAAAGAATGTATCCGAGGACTCTATGAAGTTTTAAGGATAACACTTCCATCTGAAGATGTATATTTTAAAATTGGGCAAGACAACATTGAACATCTTTACGAAAATCTATTAGAATTAATGGTAAATGAGACTGGAACGATAGAATTCATGAAAAAGCTAAAATCAGCAGAGATCGACTTAGATTTACCTTTGGATAATTTGATAAAGTAGCCGATCTTCTATTTTAACACTTCGCTAGTTTCCATATACCATAAATACAAATCCAATTCATTCAAATCCAAATTAACACGCTCTCCTATTTTTGTAAGAATTTGCTCAATCTCTTTGTACTTCTTTACGGATAGAGTTTTTGGTTTTTGGATAATTCCGAATTTGTCTAAAATATCTATTATATGAAAATCTATTATAGCAATGTTCTTGAACCCGATATTTCTTAAAAAATGACTAGCTTCTTTATAGCCTAATCCCTTAATGGTTTTCGCTAGCCACTCTCTTAAAAGGTTTTCATCCATTCTTGAATTAATTTTATTATTAATCTCTAAAATATGGGTCCTAGCCTCAATTATGTATTTTGCTCTTATATTAGGAAAGCGATAACCATAATCCTTGAGTTTGGTTCTTAATTCTTCTTCAGAATAATTTAAAAATCCTGTATTTATTCTTTTCTGGACTTCGATGCAGCTTTTTGCGGCACAATTAGCAGTTAGGATACAAAAACAAAGTTCTTCAAATATCCTTTCATTCCCAAATTCCCTTACTTCGGAGAATTCTTTAATACGCTCGCGTATAACACTAGAAATATTACCATCTTTTAACGATTCAATTGATGCTGAGAGTTCTTTCATACAACTGAAAGAGTAATTGGTAAATTAAAAGTAGAACTCTTTAATTTAATAAGTTAGTTATTTCATAAAATCTAAATTTAATGCTTACAGATATTATATATAATTTTAGAAGGTTTAGACTTAAATGAAACGAGAAAAGGTTATAGTACTAGGCTCCGTAGCATTCGATTATATTATGGGATTTGAGGAAAATTTCGTTAACGCCATATCGATCGACCATGCTAAAAAAGAATTTCAAAGCACGGTAACTGCCAATAGTCGTACTCAGCATTTCGGTGGAACCGCGGGAAACATCGCATATAACCTTGGATTGCTAAATGTATCTCCCGTCTCACTATTTGGTTCGGTTGGTAAAGATTTCGAGAGCTTAGGTTATAGTAAACACATAGCTAAATTCAAAAATATTGAATTAAAAGTCGATATTAAGGATGATCTATTCACGGCTGCTTGCTACATAGTAAATGACGTTAAATCTAATCAGATGATTGTATTTCACGGAGGAGCTTTAGATGAAAGTAAGAGTATCGACTTAAGAAAAAAATTAAAAAACCCTGAATTATATGCTTATGCTATAAATTCAACCCAAAGTATTGAGGCAATGATCAACTTTTCAGAGCAATTAAGCGAACTTAATATTCCAACGATATTTGATCCAGGTCAAATTACTCCTTTATTTTCAAAGGACGACATATTGAGCATTTTAACAAAATCAGTTATATTAATAGGAAATAATCACGAAATAAATCAAGTTCTAAGCAAGATAGGAATGAGCGAAGAAGATTTACTGGGGATTGTTAGTACAGTAGTAAAAACTAAGGGATCGGAGGGTTCAGAACTTATAACAAAAACAGCATCTGGAAGTTTAGAAAGAATAGAAATTCCTATTTCGAGTCCTGATAAAGTAATTGACACTACAGGGGCAGGGGATGGATACCGCGCTGGGCTTCTATCTGGATTGATTCTTAAAATGAGTCTGAAAAATGCTTGTCGTTTAGGTTCAACTGTAGGCTCTTTTGTTGTAGA
>JAGXNZ010000347.1 GCA_019894655.1 Promethearchaeota archaeon
AAGAATTTAAATAAGAAATTAAATGATTTGGACATGGAAAAAAAATTACTCGAAGATATTAATTCTACTTTTCGAAGTAAAGAAATTTCAGTCGACGAATTAGAAAAGGCAATAGAGGATCTAAAAAGCAATAATTTTGAATTGAAAAAAGAAAATCAAGAGTTATCAAAAATAATAGATACAGAAAAAGCTGAACGCTCTCGTTTAGCAAAATTTGAGGAAAAGGTCTCTAATTTAGAGAACAATATCATCGATTTACTGAACGAAAATGAAATGTTAAAACAAAAAGATGCCATACTTCTTGCAAAAACGATTAATGTTATGGAAAAAGAAAGCAAAGAGCATATAGCACCCGCAGATGATTTAAAAACTAACGAAAATAATTTAAAAACAAAAGAATTTAAGATACCTGAGAAATCAATTGAAGTGGTACAAAGTGCAGAGCTTCAACCAAAAAACATGAGAGATTTTATTACAACTGAAAACATTGAACAGAAGCCAAAATCAGCAGAAGTTGAAATTTTAAGTAAGGAAGAAGGCGTTTCATCAAAACCCTTTGAAGATACTGGTTATCGGAAAAAAATCTGTCCGAATTGTGGAAATACAAATAAAGCCCAAATACGCGAGATTGACGATAAAACGCGAGTAATTTATCCAGGCTTTTATGCGAAAAAATATTTGTGTGGACAATGTGCTACAGAGTGGCGATAAGGACTGTTTCTCTATAAATGATTGTTTTTTGATTTTTTAATTGCCAGCATTAGTAAAATTAGTTCAAAAACCTTTTAAAAATCTTAATTTTAAAAAAGAAAAAAATAAATTTATATTTTAAACCCTATTTTTTCACAACAGCTTCGTCTAAATGATGTACCACCATTTTAGGGGAATCTGATTGTTTGTTTTTTAACATTTTTTTATTTAATTTATCGTCTATTCCGGCGATTCTTTTTACCATGTTTTTTCGGGCTTCAAGGTCATATTGAGTTGTAATAGCTATTTCTTCCATAACTGGGCTTCCACCTCCATGGTAGCCCCCAACGAGACTGATTCCTCCGGTCGCAGAGCATAAAATGTCTCCAACATACCGCCAGAGTTGTGCGGCATTTTCAGGTGCAATCTTTGGATTTCTAGTAATATATTTATTGAGTTTGTCTTTCGTTTTAGGGTTAATAAAATCATTTTCATGTGGAAATGTAGCTGGAATACCACCTGAAATATCTGTTATTATCTCTGCTTCACGGAATACATTTTCTCCGGTTAGACATCTTCCAACATTACAGTAAATCGAGTTTGGAATATAACTTCCTGGACCATAAGGTATAAGACCATAACCAGGCATGTATACTTCTGATTTTCCTAAATCGGAAGCAGTGTATCCCGCAGCATAACCAAGTTCTGTAACTAAGATTAATTCGGCCAATTTATGCCTTACATGTGAAGCTTTTGCAATGTTGTTATATTCCGCAGCCAAAGCAGCTGTTCCCGTGATTATATCACCAATAGCTGGTTTGCATCCCGAGTAACTATGCCGGTGAAAGAGACCAAATAGTAAAGCAAGGGCTCCGCCATGCTGGTGTTCACCGCATAAAAAGACTCTTTCCCAGGGCACGAATACATCGTCAAAAATTAAATACGAATCCGTGGCTCCTGGCATAAAACCTCGTGGAAAATGTTCCCTTTCACGAAAATTATGAACAGTAACCACTTGGGTCACACCCTCATAATCTCCAGGTACCGCAAACGCAACAGCATAATCTTTATCTTCTGGTCTTAATGCTCTTGTAGGGATAACTAGTAGTTCGTCAGAAACGGACGCTTCTGAGATGTGTAATTTACAGCCACTGACTATAATTCCATCCTTTTTCTTTTCTACAACATGGACGTACATGTCAGGATCTGCTTGATCAGCGGGACGTTTAATTCGATCCCCTTTTACATCAGTTTGTGCACCAGCTGCGACTAAATCTTCCTGTTGAAATCTTAATAGCCATTTTTTAAAATTTTCGTGGTAATTAGATTCCCCCTTATTTAGTTTATCAGCCTCATATGAAACATTGTATATCGCATTCGTTGCATCGCAACCCATGCATCGCTGAATGCATCCACCAACTTTTTGACACAGTTTACGCGTCATATCTTGCTTTTTATGAAGGTCATCAGTACTATGATGAATATGCGTAAATCGATTAATAATTTCACCGGTAAGATGAGATTTTACTTGGATTAAATCTTTGTATTCAGGGTCGTCGAATACATCGAAGGTAGTTCCAATCGTGTCTAAACAAGGCATTTGGAGGTCATCTAAACGATCAATTTCTCTGCCATCATAATAAAGATTAGGTTTCATTCTACCTAAATCTTTCATGAACTGTTCTTTTGTTCTAACCATTTCTCATCAATTTTTTTAGATTGTTTTTTTGGTTTAATCCTTTAATTATATTTGTGTATTTATAATTTTAATACAAGAAGTATTAAAATAATTTGATTTATAATTTTTTATAATTCAATATTAGTATTAATTTTACTTTCATTAAAAAATTCAATCGAATTTATCATTATAATATTTATTATATGTAAAGGGGGAAAAAAAAATATTATTGTACTAATGTAGAGCCTCTTTTTAAGCATTTTTCGGCTCCTTTAACCAAGGTATCTATGATGTCAGCTATTGGCTCTATTTTATTTATTACTCCAATACTTTGACCGAGTAGAACCGCTCCATCGTCAATGTTACCCGTATCGTAAATCATCTCGTAAAATTTCCCATCTTTGAGAGCTTGTTCCAGAGTCATTTGTTTTTCTTCAGCCAATTTTTCTTCTTTGCTTGCTACAAGACTATGATGTGAAGCGTAGTTATTTCTCCACAACCTAATTGGCCCCAAAAATCCGGTAACCAAAACCGTGTCGGTAGCTTTTGCAGGGGGGACGATATTTTTATAGCTATCTGGGAATTCACTTTCTTTAGATGCAATGAATCGGGATCCCATCGCTACGGCACCTGCACCCATCGTTAATGCAGCTGCTACTCCCTCACCGGTAGCAAAACCTCCACAGGCAATTACTGGTACATCAGGATGTTTTTGCATTACTTGTTCCAGCAGAACTAGCGAGCTTACTTTTTCGTACGATTGATGGCCGCCACCTTCACCTCCGGTAACTACCATGCCATCAACTCCACTCGCAACGCACTTGTCGGCAAGCCATAAAGCAGGAGCAACGTGAAAATGCTTGATTTGTGATCCACTTTCTCTTAATCTAATAAAATTCATCGTTTCTGGTAGCATCTTCGAAGATCCAGCGCTTGTTAGTGCATAAAGACACTGTTCTTTTACTTTTTGATTGCTCATTATAAACTTAGAGATCTTCCTGCACAATGGTCTCGCATCTAACTGCATTCTACCAGTACGAATATTAAAACCAAATGGTTTGTCGGTGTGTTCCACAACATACTCCATATTTTTTTTCATTTCTTCAAAGCTATCTCGGCCATACATATTTGTATGGCTTAAAATGCCCATTCCTCCCGCTTCTGAAAGTGCAATCGCCATTTCAGTCGTATAGAAAGGACCCATGGGAGCTAAAAAGATGGGTACTTTAATCCCGAACATCTCGGTTATGTTTGTTTTGATCATTTTTTACTCGTTCTTATTAGTTATTTCTAAAGACTAATTATTTAATTTAGAAAAACTAGTATTATTAAAAAAATTAATTCTCATTTAGAAAATTCATTTCAGAATCATTTATTTATAATTATAACGCGTCGCAGAGGAACATTCAGAAAATCCTAAGATAATAGCTTTATTATGACTACTTAATCATCCCTTCTATTTTCTTGATAAACCTTTTCAAATAACTTAACGTTATTGATATATATATGAGATCTTTCTATTCTGTGAAGTTTAATGGCTTCTGGTTCGCATAATACCGTACATACTCCACAACCGTAACACTTTTTAGTATTTACTTTAGCTTTTTCTTTCGTTATTGCAATAGCTTTAAATGGGCATCTTTTAGCACACAGAGCACAACCCGTGCATAAATGACTATTTACTTTTGCAATATAGTTTGATTTAGCGGTACAATTTTCATTTTTATCCTCAAATCGTGTCATTCCTCTCAAAAGAGCACAACAGCATGCACAACAACAGCAAATTACTTGGTGAATTGGACTTTTAGCGTTTGCAACTGTAAAAACTAAACCTTTTTTTGATAAGTTATTTACAAGATTATGAGCCTCTACACGAGAAATTTCACGTCCTTCCCCTCTTCGTAAAAAGTATTCTCCAAACAAACCAACTTGAAAACAGGTTTCTGAAATTGGAAATTTATCCTTACATTCTCTTACTCCTAAAATATCTGTTCTATTACGGCAAGGACAATCGGTAACTACAATTGGACCTTTACATGTATCTAATATTCCATGTATCTCTTCAGTATTGGATATTATAGATTTATGATCAATTGACTTATCTATGGGAACTATTCTAGTAATAGGAGTACCAGCGTCGGAAGATTCGTATCGTTTGTAAAACTTTTCTTCAATGAAGAATTGGTGGTATAGCTCAGCTCCTTTCTTTCCAAGTCTTTCAAATGTTTTAGAGTTTTTAAATCCCATATTCAAAAGATGTGCCATCGATAAGAAATAGGAATAACCACCGATATCTTGAATGATACCCGAATTGGTCATTTTTTCTAAAATTTTTTTAACCGCTTCTTTACTTTTTCCAATTTTCTTTGCAATTCGATTAATGGATTGGGGCTTAACAGTTAAGTATTGAGCAACTTCTGCCTCTTCCGGGGTAAATAATAATGTAATAAAAGCCCTAAATGCTTCTGATACAGCTCCATCAACAATTGGGATGTCGTTTGGATATTCGCGCATATTTTGCAAAATTTTTTCGTAAGGATCTACGATATCTTCTGTTGTCATAGTTACATAAGATAAACTTTTAACGTAAATTTAAGAACCGATATAATAGAATTTTATAAAACTCTCTAATTTTAAAATTTTTGGATGAAGGAAAAAAACCTATTACTGGCAATTAGCATTTGAATATAACCTTATAATTTATAAACTGATTCTTTAAGATTTTTTAAAATATTAAGACAATAGTGAATTATAATTACGGACATCAGTTTAGAATCTGAAAACGGCGATTTCGAAAGGCTAATGACTCGATGGTGTCTTCCTAGGTTAGCTGGTTCGCCGAATAGTCTTAAAATTGTGGAGTTATTGAAAGAAGATTTTGAGCAATTTAATTTCGAATCTAAAGAGCAAAAATTTCCTGTTTTTAAATCAGACTCCTCATTTCAACTAACTACCAAATTTTTAATTATGGCTGCACTATTTGGTGTTTTTCTAATATTATTTTGGTTTACTTTTTGGTGGAGCGTTATTTTAGTTTGTGTTATTATTGTGTTAGCAACGCGACTAAAAAGAGCTCCTCGTCGATCAAAGATTTGCTTGGAACGATTAGTAAAGGAAGCCGATTCAAACGAAAAAATTGCTTTTATCCAATCAAATCTTATATATCGCTTGAAACCAACCAAGGAAAGAAGGTGTAATGTCATACTTATGGCACATCACGATAGTAAATCCCAATCTTTTTCGACTGAGTCTCGTATTTATATTGCATTATCTATTGCAGCCATCTTTCTCTTTATGGCTGTCTTGTATATATTGTGTGTTATATTCGAGATAATTGGAATTACAACGCATTTGTGGCTTCGTCCATTAACTTTTATACTCGGTTGGATCAATATTGGGATTTTCCTCCTCCTTTCATTTAACCGTATTTCAAATAAGTCATTGGGGGCTCTAGACGATGCTTCCGGGATGTATGCGCTTTGGATAACGGCTCACTTGCTTACAAATGAATCTCTACAACATTGCGAAGTGTGGATAGTTCTAACAGGAGCAGAGGAGATTGGGCAAATAGGTGCTGCAGAATTTTTGAACAATTATAAGGAAGAGTTAAACCCGAATACGACATATCTATTAAATTTTGAAATGATAGGAGTAAAGAATGCACCATTGAAAGCATTACAATCGTATTCTTTTCCAATAAAGAGACGAATATCGCCTTTCTTATTTCCTTTAGCTTACAAAACGGCACTTGAGTTAAAAATTAAATTTAAAGGCTGGTATTTACCAATTGGGGCCCATACAGATGGTTTACTCTTCCGTAAAGAGGGATATAAAGCTATTAACTTTGTGTCCAGAGAAGCTGGGAAATTCACCCATTCATTAAGGGACATTTATGAACTAATTGATCCATATATATTAACTGAATATGCACGTCTCAATATAGCTATTATTGAGAAATTAGATAAATTATACTAAAATTAAAAACTGAGCTTTAGTTTATTTAAATGAAATAAGAGGAATTTAAAAATTTATAAAATGCCCGATTTCGAGAAAATTAAACAGAACCAGCGATTTTCAGAAGTTACAGCTAAGATTTTTGCTCTAGATAAAGACGAGAGTACTTTTTTATCGGGATGGATTGCTCTAGACAGAACTCTAAATCAATTAATCTCTTCATTATTAAAAGAAATAAATTATACATGGGAATCAAACTATCAAAATATGGACGATTACCTTATTTTTTATATTGATATTGAAGATAAGAATAAGCTAAAGGAAATAAAAAATGAAAAAAGTTATCAAACAGTAAGAAATTCCAAAAATATTTACTTAGTTATTTTACATAAAGAAATTCCATTTCGGGTTGTTGAGAATCTTCCTCTTGTATTCGATTGGTTTAGTGGAGATTTATAATAGTAAACTCTAATCCATTGGGCGTTGCAGCTTTACTATAGAAATCAGTTTTAATAGGTTTGTGAAATCAGTTGATTCCGGATCGTCAGTTTTAGGATTCCAACCGAAGAGCGTTTTTGACGATCTCTCATGTTTTACAATATACCATTTTAGAATTTTTAATTTTTCATCCGTATTTCCTACAATTTCTACTTGAGGTTGAAAACGGTGGAATCCATGCCTTACCAATAGAGAATCAGGATGAGCTCGTATATTTTTCATCCAACCAGAATCATCCCCCAGACTTGAAAAAATAGTTATTACCCCCTCTATCCGATGGTATTCTAACGGCGTTCTTCTTTTTTTCCCTGTTTTTCTTCCTTGTGTGGTTAAAATAAGAAAAATTCTTCCAAAACCTAAAAGAGGAAAAATTTTTAATCGATATAACGGAAGAACAATATATTTATTTAAGATTTTAAACTTTTTAAGCGTTTTATTCTTAAGTATCTCGTCCTCGTGATTTAGATTATAAAGGGGAGACCCTGGTCGAGGTAGAAGGTCTTCATTGGCATCTATGTTATTCGGGCTCGTCAATTTGAATCCTCTTTACAAAAGTAAAGGATTTGTATTTTAAACTATTGCTTATTAAATTTTTAATAGTAATAATCAATAAAATAAATATTGAAGTCTTTTATTTATATTATCATATTTTAAGATGTTAGAGAGTTAAGATGTCGGAATTAGTACTTCTACCAGGATTAATTGGTTATATATTGACTGGTTTAACCGTAGCTCATGCACTAATGGACGCAAAAACAAACCGAATTCAGCGTATACTGATGTTAGCAACTATATTTATTTTTACGGCATTTATAGAATTAATAGGAGTTATTACTGGTGCTTTTTCTTATGCTACAGAATTGATTATGATTCTTGATAGGGTCCCTTTGTCTATTACTTTATCCTGGGTAGGTATTATTTACAGTTCTATGATAATAACTGAACGTTTAAATCTTTCTTTATGGCAACGAATACTTACAACTACACTAATTGCACTTAGTCTTGATTGGGGTATGGATCCAATTGCTGTGGAATCAGGCGCTTGGGGTTTTGGAGGTGGAGAATACTTCAATATCCCTGCTTTTAATTTTTTTGGTTGGTTTTTTATCCCAATAGCCTTTTTAGTGCCTTATGGTTTAAGTTGGGAGAAAGATCGCAAAAAACTAAGGTTATTGAATGTTGCTGAAGTTGATGCTAGACGCTCATTCCTACGAAGATTATATACAGTAGTGCTTGTAATTCCAATAGGATTGGGAATTCTAGTGTTAGCAGAATTGTTTACTAGAATCCCCCTTATATCTAATTTGTCTGTAGTATTTTTAGTGGTATGGATGATATTTACTATCGTATGGGCTTCCGGTATTATTATTTGGAAGAGTGAAAGACTAAAACGCACAAAATGGATTGATCTAATCCCACCAAGCAGTTTATTAGTAATTGCTTATTTCTATGCAATTTTTAGTTTCATTCTTAGTCTTTTCATGTTAGGATTATTAATGCTAATAACAACTTTACCTTATCTACTTGCTTTTATTTTTACATTGCGAAAGAATCGATTTATCGAGGTATCCGTTTAGGTACTTTTTTCTTGATTTTATATATTCTTACCCGGAACAATTATTATTAAAAATATCTATTTCAAAAATCATCATTTTTCAGTCATCTGGAGGTTTTTCGCTTTGATTTTATCTTTTTCTTCTTGAGTGAGTTTTTCAATCCTTTCTTTTCTAAAAACCATAATAAATTGGTGTACAATACTCGGTATCCATGAATAATTGATACCGTATAGATGTAATTTTTTATTAACATCATACCAAATTATCTCTCCTTTTAGGACATAACCGATTTGACTTAAGATACGGGCAATATCAGCGTTTAAAAGATGGTAACGCCCCCCAGTATACATGTTTCCTATAAAAACAGCACAATATCGCCCCGGTTTTAAAAGATCAAAGCATTCGGTGAAAGTTTTCTTTATTAAAAGTTCCCAATCATGTTTTTTTTGCTGTGAATCTTGAGAGTTAGGGATAAATCTTGTTAATTTTGATTTATCGGAATACACTCCTTTAGATTCTTCTCCAACTTTTTTGTAAGTGC
>JAGXNZ010000348.1 GCA_019894655.1 Promethearchaeota archaeon
GAGCATAATGACTATGCCAAGAATAAGCATTGCGGAATCGTCGTCAAGGTCTGGAGACATTTGAATTCCAAATGTATTCTTTAAAAGACTTTTCCATAATTTTTTTCGTATTTCGGCAACTTCCTGGCCATCTTTAAAAATCTTGAATTTAAGCGTCATGACGTTTCCTTTCATCTTGAAAACTTTATTCTCGTTAGGATCCTCAAACCAATATTTAGCCGGAAAGGCTACGATCTTTTGTTTAAGTTTCCCAATGAATTTATCATCCTCTTTCTCCCCTCCCGTATAAAATTTATAGGTCGAGCGAAGAGAAATTATCTTTTCTTGAACTGTTAATATGGGAACATCGTCAAGATCTCTTATTCGGTAGGTATTACCAATCTTAATTAAATTTCCTCTAAAAGTTCCAAGTAAAACGCCATCTTTGGTTTTTATCTCGCCCTTGTCCGTTAAAGAAATCATTTTCTCATTAAGCATAAATTCTCTTGTTTTTTGAAGCGACATTTTTTTTTTCTCTCTTTTTCTTTAAATTAAGGTTTTTAAGGTATAATCAAATTAGATCTATAAAAATTTTTGCTCTTTATAACAATTGGACTACTAGAACTTATTAATACGGTAGTGTATAAATAAAATAAGAAACTAAAAAATAAATGTATTTTAGTAAGAATAAGACTAAAGATATAATGAAAATGGCATTAGTATATAGTAACGAAGGTTTTTTTTGCGAAGGGGAAGTAGTAAAAGATTGGAAGTTCAAAATGGAATACGGAAGAATAATCTTATCAGAATTGGAATTATCACTTGTAAAAAAATCAAATATAAGCCTTACTGAAAAAGGTTCCTCGGTTGATAATTATAAAGAAGGTTTTGAAATTCCTTTAACACAAATTAAAAAAGCGTATAGCACTAATATCCAAAAAATCTACGTTATCGTAATTGAAACCAGGGATGGTCTTTCGTTTTCAATAACTATGGCGAATGAAAGAAGCATTGGTCGTCAAGAAAGCATCAATTTAAGTGAAAAGATAAATTCTACCATATTACTCGCGAATAAAGAGAGTAAAAGCACACAGAATGTTACTGATTATAAGATAAAACCTCAAACTAATAGTTGTATTAACTGTGGGGAAGAAATATCTTACAGTTGGAAATTTTGTAAAAATTGTGGAAGAGAGTTATAAAAAATCAAAAAAAGAATAGAATTAATTGTGTGATACTATTTATTGATTCATCACATACGACGAGGCATTCCAAAAGGACCACGGCGGCGTGGACCCATTCCACCCATCATACCACCCATTCCCCCTGTATCGTGCATGACATTATCAATTGACAGCACGAATCCTACTAATATCCTTCTATCGGTCTCATTGTCTAGAATTCTTAGGGCGTATCTATCGGCAAAGTCAAATATTCCTCCCAAGAAGACATCTCGCCATCGATCAGCTTTTTCTATTTCTGCTACTAATTTTCCCGTAGTTACATCGTAGATTTTAAACGACCAGCCAAAAAAGTCCCCATCAGCTTCAAACCAGCGCGTACCGAGAGGATCTTCCAAAAAGAATTTCGACCTAAAGAAAGTTAATATTTTCTTTTTAATTCTTGCGATAAGTTCTCCATCAGGGGTTTTCAAGTCTTGAGCTCCTCGGGCAGAAACTATTTTACTGTGAATAGTGGCAACTACCGTGCCATCAAGCTCTTGGAGTTCAACTCTTCTCCTTATGCTAAGAAGAATTCGATTCATACGACCAATTAGCTTTCCTTCTTGATCCATAATATCGCCGTAACCAAGATCCCACATGCGCTCTTTAATTATGTAATAATTTCGATTTAAATCAAACAAATTAGCGCTATCTGAAGGTGTTTGTTTTGGGGCTGAAGTTAAACTAATTTCTTTTTTCTTTTCGGGTGGGCTCTTAACAGATCGTATTTCAGATCCACATTTTTCACAAAATTTCTGATCTTCACTGGCAGGGTCTCCACAATTTGGGCAATTCATAAAATCAACCTTTTCACTAGTTTATTAAATTTTATTTTAATCATCAATAATCAACTTAGTCTAATAAATGTAAGGATAAGTTGGAATCCCTACTTGTATTATAAAGAAATGTTTTAATTAAACTAAGATTTTAATTATAATATCATAAAGTAGTGGGAAAAATTTGTCAACAAAAACAACGATACCAAGTTTATTAAAAATTAAAGATTACGTAACGCTTATAGGGACGACGATAGGAATTATTGCGCTGATTTGTGGCTCATTTGGAAACAGGGATGCTGTTTCCTTAGGTTTTTTTTTAATCTCGATTACTTTAGGCACTGATCTTATTGATGGTTATATCGCAAGAAAAACGGGAACTGTAAACGATATAGGCAGAGAATTAGATTCTTTAAGCGATTCTTTAACTTTTGGTATTGTTCCAGCAATTTTATCCTTTCAAGCATTCAAAACGGGAACAGTTTATGATTTTATTCTTATAGTTGGATGCATATGTTTCGCCTTAGGTGCAATATTAAGGCTAGCTAGATTTAATATCCTCGAAGATCCTGGGTATACGGGTGTACCAACACCTGTAAGTTGTCTTTTAATAATAGGCTTCTTCTATGCAAATTATTTCCACGCATTTGCATATGGTGGATTAACAAATCCTTTCTTGGATATAACTTATTATATTGTACCCTTTCTATTAGCTTTCATTGGGTGGTTAAATATAACTACACACATTAAATTTGGTGAAAAAGGTAAAATTGTGTATTACATTTTTATTCTTTTCGCTCCCCTCTCTCCGATTTTTGGCCTCATTGGTATATTAAATCCTGATTTTATTATATCAATGACAGTAGCAATTATTTTTTTGACATTATTTATTTTATTGCTTGTTTGGACGGTCTTTCACTCTTTTTTGTTAAATTTTCTCGCAAAAAGGAAGGACACAAAATCAGATTAATTACGAGAGGAATTTTTTAAAAGAAATGAATTTGAGCATGCTATAGAATACTTTTCTTCCATTCTTCAATACTTTCAATAATACTATTAACATCTACGTCGTTTAAATGGCCTAGGTGATTTTTATATTGGTTTATTTTGCTCCTAATTTTGTGAAGGGTAACGCTAAATCCTTTTTCAACTAAAATCAAATCTGCAATGATCGCGATTTCTTTACTAAATTCATCGCCTTTAAGCTTATGTAGCTTTTGGGTTAATTTCTTAAATGCCTCATTTATTGCAAATCCAGCTTCATCGAGTTTCGTTGGTTCTTCAGAAGTTTTAGGTTCTTTGATTTTTTTATTGAGTTCTTCAGCCAAATTAGCAATCTTACCTTCTAAGGATTCAGCTTTTTGGTTTTCAACTCGATCAATAACCGGTTTTTTAGTTATGGAGATAGGAGTAGTTTTTTGCGATATTTTTTTCGGAGATGGTCTAATTTCTTTAGATGATTTTGCGGGTATCGGAATTTTTGAAACACTACTCTTTTTTGAAACGGTTATATTAAGAGATCTAGGAGTTTCATGCAAACTCGAGCTACCGATATCCCATATCGCTTTAACAACAAATTCGAACAATTTTATTAGAGATTGGTTTTTTGTAGCAAAACCAATAAAATTATCTGAAGAGTTTTCTGATTCCGTATCTATGATACCAATTACAAGGTTATCTTCGTCCCCCCTACAAATGACAACATTGTCGTTTTTAAGGATTCGGTATTCGAAATTTTTTAACTCTTTATACTTTTTTACGAGGCTATTTGTGTGAGCTTCTGAGGAAGCAATTTGAATTTTAATTCTACTTGGAATATCATTTAAATCATCGAATGAGAGATTTCCATCTAGTTTTGGGACGACTACTAATAAATTTTGAGTAGAATGAGAAATTATATTACTTATTTCTTCTTTTACTCTTACTCTACTATTGATTCGCCAAATATTCTCGTTTTCTTGCTCATTTGATTCTTTAATAATATTAAAATAGTTTTCTAAGGTATTATTAATTGGTTCGTTTAAGGATGTTACCGAATCGACGGATTTTTCTATTATCTCGGTGAAATTATCTATTATAATTTTTTCGAACTCCTTAAGGTCTTTTTCTAAACTCGTTTTCTTAATTTTAATCAGTTCAATTATTTTTTTAATCTTCTTTTCATTTGTTGACAGCATATTAAGTAATACCATCTGAAAATCGTCTCGAAATTGAAAAATTGAATCCAGAATATTGTTAAGGGACTCGATTGTGTTGTCAAATTCATCTCCAATCAATTTATGTAAGTTAGCAGTAAAATCTCCAAGCAATTTATTAAAATTTTCCTTGAAGGCTTCTTCAACTATTTTTTTTACTGCGATCTCTGATTTTTTTAATTCTAATCTCTCGATTTTGACATAAATTTCATCTTTAATATTAGTAATTAATTTAATTAACGATGAAAATTGAGTCTGAGTTACTCCCTTGATTGTTTGACGTAAATTCTCCAATACATCTTTTATGAAATTTATATTTTCCATTCCTTTTACTATATCGTCAATATCTTGTTTCTGAATGATAACATCTTCTTCTACATCTTTTCTTAATTCTTGAATAGCGTCATATACCGTATTCAATTCAATTACCTGATTATCTTGGAAAATTTTCGCTAAAGAATTTGAAAGTAGAAGTTGTAACTGTTTTTTAATGCTAATTAGATTATTGTTTATGTTTGTATAATAATTTAATATTGGGTTTATTGGAGGTATTACTAAATATTGCAAAATTAAGCCTTGGTTTTGATTGGAATTTGGAACGAATAAGCCGTTGTCAATGAGGTCCCCTAATACATTATCAAAATCTTCCCGAGATATGTTTGGTAAAAGAGAGTAGAGTTCAAGAGATGATAGGGGTTGTCGACCAATGCATTTGATGTATAATTTAATAGCGTTATCTGAAAGTTGAAAGTTTTTCAAAAATTCTTCCATTTTAAGCTCATATCTTTTTCTTTTTAATAATATGTACAAGAAATATTTATTTTTTAAAGTTTTTTAGATAAAAAAAAATATTTAAAGAATAACTTTCTACACTAAATTATCTATATTATTTCTTTTCAAGATCATTATGAGTTCTACTTATGAGGATATTTTTTTCTACTTAGATTTAACAAAAGACATCTTAAAGAAGAAAGAAGTTATTAAAGCAATTAAGTATTACATTTATGAAAAAAATAAAACCAATATTAAGGGACATTATGGTTTACTGATATTCCAAGAAGAAGGAAATCCAATTTTTATAACTGATAAAAAAGATTCTAGCATTATAGAAAACGCTATTGAAGAAAATTGGAAGTCTCGCCCAAAAAAACAATCCTTTTTTGAAAATGGTTTATTTTATATATTTTCGTATATCGCAGAGACTATAAGGAAAAAATCAAGACATAACAGAATAGTCATAATTACTGACACGCCAAGCGATTTATCTGAAGATTATACCGAAGCTTTATTCGGATTGGTTTCTAAAATAAAAGTAATACCCACATTTATAGATATCATACGAGTTTCAGAAAGAGAAGAACGATTTTTTAAAGATGACGTTAAATTAAACATACTTTCTAGCGACACGAGTGGAGGGATATTTTACCTCTCAGATAAAAAAGATTTCCTGTCGCTTATTAAAAAATTAACAAATACTAAACAAATTTTCAATTTATTCGGGGATAAATCAGAAAAAATTAAAATAAACAAAGGAGATTACGATTTTTATTCTCGTTTAGCTAAGAGTTTAAAACCATCAATTGCTAACGATGTTGGTTTAAAATGTCATCTATGCCAAGAAGAAATTTGTCCCTGTTGTGCCGATATAAATGATACTTTGCAACTTTGCGAAGGATGCGGAGCGGCGTTTCATAATTGCTGCGTGAATAATTACACAATTCAAAATAATATTGGGATTCCTCACATCTTTCGATGTCCCAAATGTGATATTCTATTAAAAATTAAACAAGACGAAATTGTCGCACCTTTCGAGGATTCAACTGAAAATATTGATGAATATATAGAATCTGAAGAAGAAAATATGGATTTAAAAGAGGTTACTAACATTAATGAACTTGAATCCATTGAAGCTAATGATTTTTTAAATAATGCTGAAAAATCATTTGAAACTAAAAATAAGGAACTATCCGATAATGGTACTCAAACAGTAAGGCTTGGAGGATTTTTTGGAAAGACTTATACTCTTAAAAAAGAAGGCGATAAATTAGTATATGAAAAAATGACAGCCCTAGACAATGATAAAGGACCTCACCAGGTAGATACTAATAAGATCGATTCCACATCACCACTTACTCTTAAAAAACCGGAAATTCCAAAACATTGGAATCCTTCAGAAAGTGTGAAAAAGGAAAATCTAAATCAAAAAAGACCGACTTTATTAAATTGCCCTGGATGCGGAACAAAACTAAAAGAGAACGACCTAAAAAAGCAATCATGTTCTTATTGCGGATTCATACTTGATAATTAAATTCGAATATCAATGGCTTTTAGTAATTTTCAAATTTCAAAAATTTATCTTAATCAATAAAAATAAATAAAAATTCTCCTATTATTGCATATAAATTTACTTTGATTTTGGACATAATTTATAATTCGCTTGGAACATAAAATGTTTAAGAAAAAGTCAGTGAATTCTGAAGAATTCATTTTTTACATTGATCTCATTTCGGATTTTTTAAAGAAAAAGAATCTTATTAAGAGCATTAATACTTTCATGAAGGAAAAAGCTAAATTCAACACTCAAACTTCCTACGGTCTTTTATTATTTCAAAAAGAGGATAATCCAGTGACTTTTTATGATGAAGCGGATTTTGAATCTTATGAAAAGATATTAGACGAAAAATGGGAAACTCGAGAAACAGAAAGAAGCTTGTTTGAAAATGGGTTGTTCGAGATATTAGCTTACATTTTCAGAAAAAGTCGAGATGTTCGAAAAAATTATAGAGTAATAATAATTTCAGACACACCTAGTACGTTATCTGATGATTATCACAATGCTCTTTACGATCTGCTAATCAAAGCGAAAAAATTTGATGCTTTTATTGATATCATCCGCATAGGAGACCAAAAGTTCTACTCCGATGATGTAAAATTAAAACTGGTTACAAGCGAAACACATGGAGGAGTTCTCTATTGTAACGATGGAAAATCTTTCTTAAACATATTCACATCCATGATCCAGAGCAGAACAGAATTTTCTGTAGTAAATCCTGATTCAGATAATCAAATTCTTGATGAAGATAAGATTTTTTACGAAAAATTAGCAGTAGATTTGATTTCACTTGATCCCGATGATGAAGAAAAGTGTAACATCTGTGAAAAAGAAGTATGTCCCATTTGTAGCGCATATTCCGACGAAATTCATAAATGTTATAATTGTAATGCTAAATATCATGCGTGTTGCGCCGCAGATTATTCAATATCAAATAATATAGGCTTTAAACACTTATTTAGATGCATACAATGTGACGCTCTCTTAAAACTCGACGAAGAATATGTAGAGATGATTTATGAAGAAGAATATGAAACGGAAACGGAGCGAGATATAGAAATGGAAGAGATTACGAACGAATTGGTCGAAGAGGATATATCTCAAGCTCAAACTATCGACGAAATTACCTTTAATGAAGAAGACCAAAAAATTACGATAGGGGAAGGAATACTACATCCTGAAACTCTTAAAACCCCACCAGGCTTAAACGTTATTCCACAAGAATCTTCTCCTGCTAAAAAGATTAAAGTTGGAGGATATTTTGGGCAGGAGGTAACGGTTGAAACAAATGAATTAAACGGAAATCTCTTATCATCAGCAACTGAAACAATTATACGCGAAATAGAAGGTTCCACTCAAGTTAAAGAAAAGATTTCTATAACAACCCTAAAACCCCCTAAAAAAAGTACTATAAAATTTTGCCAGATATGTGGTTTCACTTTAAGAGGCCCTTCTAACTGTCCTAGATGCGGATTTAAGAATTAAAACTATATAGTACTGACACGATTTACATTAAATTAAAATAAATTTAAAACAATCGTAAATTTTCTTATTTTATTAACCTAGAAACTTAAAAGATTCATACTAATTAGGGAGAAAAGTGTTCGTCAAAGAAGAATTAAGTACATTTGAAAAAAATCGGCCAAAGACGAAAAAGCTTTGGGAAACAGCTGTGAGAGTTTTACCAGGGGGTATTTCTCATAATATCCGCACATTTGGTTTACCTTCGATAGGAGGTTTTCCTGTAATGATTAGTTCAGCAAATGGACCGTTTATCGAGGACATTGATGAAAATAAGTATCTAGATTTTTGGAACGGCCATTTTGCCATGATCTTAGGACATAATCCCCCTGAAATTCAAGAAATTATAAAAGAGCATTTATCATTTGGTTGGCATTTTGGTACAAATACCAAATATCAAATTGACTTGGCATCTAGATTGATTGATGATAATCCTGGCGTTGAAAAAATTCATAAAATTGAAATTATTTCAAATATTAAAAACATAGAAACAACTAAGTGTTCTCAATGTCAGACAAGGAAGAAAAAACAATATCAAGGATTAAAGAAATCGAAAGTCTTAATTTAGCTCGAGATGAGATAAGAGACGAAGTAATTGAGACCAAGAAAGCTGTAGAAAAAGATAACGACTTGTTAGCTAATATAATTCATCAAAAATTCAAAGATAGTAACATTAAATCATATGATATCGTAGGCGCTATAGGAGCGGGAAAAACTGCTTTATTAGAGAAAATATTAGAAAAGTTATCATCAAAATATCGAGTACTAGTGATTTGTGGAGACATTACAACTCGAGTGGATGCTGATCGTATTAAAAAACATAAAGCAGAAACCATTCAGATTAATACAGGTCGAGAATGTGCCTTAAACGCTTATCATATCCATCAAATTATTAAAAATAAAGATTTAAATAATTACGATGTTGTCTTCATTGAAAATGTAGGAAATTTAATATGCCCTTCAGATTTTATTTTAGGAACTGATAAAAGAATAATTGTAGTGTCAACTACTGAAGGAGAATGGGTTGTTGAAAAGCATCCGATGCTCTTTAAAATGTCAGATATTGCCGTAATTAATAAGATCGATTTAAGGGAACGCCTTGGAACTGATGTCGATAAGATGATCTCAGATGCAAAAAAAATTAACCCCAACTTAGAAGTAATTACAACAAGTGCAAAAACTGGGGAGAACATTGAAAAATTAATGAATTTAATGGGGTTTTAAACTAATATTATTGAGAAATTATGAAAGAAGAATTATTCAAGATTGAAGAGCTTATCAAGAATTTTGATGACATTGATAAATCAGATATTAAAGAACTCATGCAAAAGTTCTTCACAAAAATAGGTATCCGTATTGAAAATTATGTAGGAGATTATCCAACATTTATCGAACCCGTTTTTTTAGAAGACAACGTAAAAATTGGAGATGACGTTCTTATAGGACCTAATGTATACATAGGTGCCAATTCAGTAATTCAAGACTATGTAGAAATATCAAACACTATCATCTTTGAAAATGTGAAAGTTGGAGAAAACTTTAAACTAGAGAATTGTGTAGTTGCTAAGGATAGTAATTTTAAATTTAAAAATCTGAATATGAAAAATAGCGTGCTAACCGGAATTGCGAATTCAAAAGACGAATTAAAAAGGAAAGAATTTTGAATCTGTAGGTTTTAAGCATTTAGTCCATATGATTTTTTCAGTAAGAGAGCATAAAAAAGCTATTAATTTATTTTTACCCCTTATACAATCCCTCAAAACTTAAGAGGTTCCCTAAATATAATTTTCCTTATCCAAAAAGAACAGATAATCCCTATTTTTACTTGAATGGGAAATAGATGGGATATATAATACAAAAATCTTTTTCAAGGTCTATATCTTACTAGTTTTAAGAAAGAAAGTATTAGTGATTACAAAATGAAACCACCCGCAGAACCTTTTAAAATTAAGGTTGTAGAACCAGTTAAACTACCTTCGGACCAAAGAAGAAAAGAAGCGATAAGGGAAGCTGGATTTAACACTTTTTTATTGTTGTCCGATGATGTTTATATCGATTTACTTACTGATTCTGGAACAGCAGCTATGTCCGATAATCAATGGGCAGGAATGATGTTAGGAGACGAGGCATACGCTGGAAGCAAAAATTTCTACCATTTGGAAAAAGCTGTGCAAGATATACTAGGATACAAATACCTAGTTCCCACCCATCAGGGTCGTGGTGCAGAACATTTAATGTATAGTAATTTAGTAAAACCGGGACAGTTGGTTCCACGAAATATGTATTTTACAACCTCAAAGGTTCACGTAGAACTTCCTGGGGGGAAAATGGTTGATGTTATTATCGATGAAGCACACGATCCAGAAAATACTCACCCTTTTAAAGGAAATGTGGATTTTAATAAATTACAGAAGTATATTGACGATTATGGTGTGGAAAATATTGCTTTTGTTAATGTTGAGATGAATGTTAACATGGCAGGGGGACAACCCGTTTCTATGGAAAACTTGAGAAAATTAAGAGCTTTTTGTAACGATTACAAATTGAAGATTATTTTTGACGCTACCCGCTCAAGTGAGAATGCGTACTTTATTCGAGAACGAGAGAAAGGGTATGAAAATACACCAATAATAGAAATTCTAAACGAAATGATGAGTTATTCTGATGGTTGTATTTATTCTGCAAAAAAAGACTGTTTAGTGAATATAGGCGGCTTTCTTGCTACACACGACAAAGAAATCTTTGAAGTTACAAGGAATATGGTAGTAGTTTACGAAGGATTACACACGTACGGCGGGATGGCTGGCCGTGACATGGAAGCAGTGGCTCGGGGATTAAGAGAAGGAGCCCAATATGAATATTTGAAATACAGAATTAACCAAGTCCGTTATTTGGGTTATTTACTCATGAAAGCCGGAGTTCCAATTGTGAAACCTACTGGTGGCCACGCTGTATTTTTAAACGCGTTAGAATTCCTACCACACCTTGCTAGAGATCAATGGCCTGCACAAACCTTATCTGCTGCAATTTATGAAGATTCAGCGGTCAGAACTATGGAAAGAGGGGCTATCTCTAAAGGAAGAGATTCAGAAACGGGTGAAAATATCTTCCCAAAACTTGAGCTAGTACGTCTTACTATACCACGTCGAGTTTATACCAATACCCATATGGAGTATACAGCAAATTCTATTATAAATCTCTATGAGAAAAGAGAATTCATTCTCGGACTGAAAATGGTATATGAACCTAAGTACCTAAGATTCTTTCAAGCTAGATTTGAACAATTGCCCCTATAATTTCTGAATTAAATAAAAAATATCGTAAGAAAATATCCTTGGAAGTAAATTATACGGGTGTCTTCTCTTAAAAACTATATTAATATCTTTTCCTTGTAAGATATTAAAGAATTCTTTTTCCGACCTGACCATTCCTAACCAATGGGGATTAACTTGAATATTTTTAATAGTTCCTATAAGCTTTCTAACTATTCTTAGTAGGAGGCTCTCGGTAGGAACAGATATAAACAAAAGACCATCTTCTTTTAGAATTCGTAGGATTTCGTCAATAGCTATTGATGGATTTTCTACATGTTCTAAAATATCAAGTGCAAAGATTAGGTCTAAACTCCCTTTTTCAAAAGATGTTTTTTTCTGAATATCTTCTTTAACAAAGTCTGTTATCTTTAAAGTAGGAAATTTCGTTAGAGTTTCTTTTATTCCTTTATACAAGGTTTTATCTAAAATGATCACACTGCTCATAGGAAAATTTAACTTGAAATTCATCGAAAACAGGCCCAATCCGCCACCGATATCAAGCACATGAGAAAAATTTCTATTAAATCCTGAAATTATCTTAATAATGTTCTTAATTCTCCCGAAATACATTCTACCAAATAGGGGAATAAAGTACGGACCGAAACTCGAATAGTTTCGATACTTATTTGGAATTTCTAATTGAAGATCTTGAGGTTTGATAAATTTTATTGAGATTCACTTCAGAAATGTAAATTATACTAGAAGATCGATCGGAAAGTAGAGAATTATAGATAGAATTGCTGCGATTGGGAAAGTCAATAACCAGACTGCGATAATTTTCCATAATCCTTTTTTCATTGGTGTATTGCTTGCTTTTGAAAGTCCTACTAACGACGCTACGAGTAAATGAGAACCAGAAAGAGGAATTTTTTGAATGGTCCCAATAAGCATGACGGCTGCTGTTGGTACTTGCACAGCAAATGCCGTACTTGGCCGAAGTTCCGTCATTTTACCTAAATTTTTAATAACAATTCTTCCCAAAACTGTTACACCAGCTGCTAACCCAAAACCTGTCATGATTAATAATAATGTTAGATTAATTTCATCTCCAACTCCAACAACTATTCCAACTGCGTTAGAACAATCATTTCCCGCTCTAGAGAAGGCTGTAATACATATTATAATTAAGATTATATAGGAATACTTGTTCTCTGATCTTTCAAAGTCTTGGAATCCCTTTAAGTTTTTGAGTTTACGCTTATTAAGTACCTTAACAACGCCATATGTTACTGTATAGCCTATTACCGGAGATGCTAACCACCATATACTCATTTCTAGTATTGTACCCCAATTTACACCATCGCCACCTCCCAGTAACAACCCTAGTCCTATAATTCCTCCTATTGTAGCATGAGTTGACGAAATTGGAAGCCCTAAAGCGCTAGATAATATTAACACAATGGCAGTTGAAATCAAAATGGTCATAACAACAGCGTCCTGGCTAATGCTAAGAGTTTCGTAATCTAATAAAAGGATTTTGTCACCTACTGATTTAGCAACACCTTCCCCTAATAATAAAGCTCCA
>JAGXNZ010000349.1 GCA_019894655.1 Promethearchaeota archaeon
AATCTCTACCTGTCAAAAAGTTTGAAGCCATCTTTAGAACAGAGGTAAAACTTATAACATCATCAGCGTATATGCTCGTTTTAGGATCATCTCAAATTGCAGTTATTTATTTCGTTTGTTTAGGACTACAATTTAAAAATAGTCATGTAAAAGTAATAAAATTTATGAGCAAATTTTAAGGTTCTAAAATACTATATGAAACATTTTTAACCTGTTTTTAAGTTAAAGTTATTATATTTTAATATAAAATTACAATTAATGTATGATTACGATTACGAAATGGTTTACAGTTTAACGTGAAAGGCTTACTTTTAAAAATATTAACTTTTTAACAGAAATCTTATAAATTGTTTAATTACCACTTCTGTCTATTTATTAAATTATATATTTACGCAAATAATTAAATATAATTGCGCATTTATTTATATTAGATATAAGAAGTATTTGATTTTCTCATAACTGTTAAATTTTTAAGAATTTGGCTTAAAAGATAATAATAAGAAAGAGACTGGCTGAATCAAATTAATTTTTGCTTACTTTCGGTAGAAAAAAGCTAAATTGTTAATTATAAAATGACTAATTTCTTTAGGTATAATTGGCAATCAAATACTCTCAAGTTATTCTTTGTTAAAAAATGAAAAAAATAAGAGAGTGATTAAATATAAGGACAAAAATTATTGAAAAATTAATAACGATGAACGAGATTTCTTCAACTATCCAAAATTTTTTTAAAACTCAATTCAAGATTTCTAAAAATTCTATTATCTCTGAGGAGTACCTATTAATTATAGGTCATTGTGAAAAAGAGCTTATTTCAGTGGTTCAATCTTCAATAAATAAGAATTTTGAGAGGACTTGCATATCCGTATTGGTGTTTGAAACTCATTCATTAGCTGAAGAATTAAATATACAACAAGAATCGCATAATTATATAAATTTAATCGAAGAAAAATTGATTCGATCATTGAAAGGTGAGGTTAAAAACAAATTTTGCTATCCATTTACAGAACTTTCTAAATTTCAATTAGAGGAAGCTCAAGGAAAAAGGAAAATATTTACGCTCGAAACAAGGATATTAAATGCTATAGTTGAGCAATTATATCATATAATTAACTTTTCAGATGAAATTATGAAATTTCCTTTTTCTATAATCCATAATGATGGAAAGTGGGAAGAATGGGAAAAAATTTATTTTCCTTATATTGAACTAATTGAAAATAATATAATTAAGACCAATGTAAAGAACACAAAAGTATATCGTAATTATAATTTTGCATTAAAGAGTGATACTTTTCAAAGAGTAATAGATTTATTGATAATTACTACTAAAAAAACTAACTCAGAACTCGATAATCAAGTTACTGAAGAAATAAATCCCTATGATTATGAGATTACTTTTATCTATTGTAATAGAACGTTTAATTCGTTTAAATACATGAGTTTATTAAAATTAGTGAATGAAATTAAGTCATTTTCAGAAAAATTCAAGAATGATAAAAAAAATAAGTGCCATAATATCAGATCACAATTAATTTTAATATCCCTATTTGGATATAACCCAGAAATTAAAGATTATTTGAGAAACCATTTGATTGGAGAAACGGATTATATTATTCCTTTAATGACATTACCTCCTATCAATAATGAAGTATGGCATAATTTTATCGAAAATGAGGATTTAAAATCACAAAAACGAAATGATTTGGAGAATATTATTAGAATAGGTAATAATAAGCAAACATCATCTTCATATAGAAATAATATGGTAAAATCCGCAAAAAGTGAATATGCCCAGCTAATTGAAAAAGCTAAGATGGATAAATACGATAAAGATTTTTTAAGTAAGTGGCATAACATATTAAATGTTTCTAAATCAAAGGAAATTCTAAAATTCAATAAAGATAATGAGAAATTAGATAGCAATTTGAATATCGTAAAAAAGAAGGTATCTATTTCTTAAGGTATTATTCCATAATTATAGAAAAAAAAAATGATCAATAGTTAAGAATTTATTATTTCCATAAAGGCTGAAAGCCGAGTCTTAACCTGCTCCACATTTTCACCAATTTTATTGAATGTAATTGCTGTCATTGGTATTTCAAGTTCTCTTCTTACTTTCTCTCTTAACATCGTATAACAGTTTGAGATGGAATGGCACCCAAATAATTGAAAGAATATTATACCGTCTGCATTCAAATCTGATGCCATTCTCAAATAAGAATCTGTTAATTTGTCATTATCGCAACCTATTCCTGTTTCTGTAGCTCTCATGAGAAATCGAGCGTATTCTTCTGAAGGATTCGTATGTGGTGCGGTAGGAATTTCCTCCAAGAATTTTAGCAATTCCCAATCAGCGTATAAAGTTCTCCCTCCTAACTCATAAAGAATCTCGTGCGTTTTAGGTTCCCATCCTCCAAACATTGGGGTCACAAAAATTCTTGGCATTTTTGATACATCCATACCAATTCCCTTTCTAATTCTCTCTCTCATCTCTTTTTCGAGCGATACGATATTGTCTCTATATCGAACCGCATTAGAGTTATAATCTTGAAAAGTGATACTTAAAAGTGCCATTATTTCGCTAAAAGTTGCGGGATTACAAGGGTAAAAATCTGAAGTACTTATATCGTAAATAATGTTCTTATACGACTTTTTTACTTGATTTCCAATTTTAAAATGGGCTCTTAAATCATTATCTGATACACTATTTCCTGTTAGCTTCTCGAACTCGGTTAAGGCGTTTGAAATATTATCGGTGAGTAAATCCAGAGCGTTTCCCAAATTTCTCGGAGGAATATCAATCCAGATTTGTTTAGGTCCTTCATTAATAGATTTTAAAGCCTCTAAATATTTATTATAAGCACTACATCGAATGGTAACATTTAAACAAGCATCAACATTTCGACCTTTGGAGACATGGCTGCCAACTAAACTTTTTAACCCATAGCAGAAGTCACTTGAAATTCCATTCTCAATTCCAAGGTCATACATTTCGTTGTATTTTTCATTAATTGTTTCAATTACACCCTCAATAATATCGTCAACGATTTTACTAACTTCTTCTATGCCCAGATTTTTAATAAAACTCAGAAAATTTGAAACTGCGTTCCACCCAAAAATACTAGATGCTGAGCCTAGATAATTAAGATACTGGCTTATTTCAAATTTGTGCATCCTTATTGGAAAAACTGGCACTGTGCCGGCAGCAAAAGCTAAATCCGAAAACGGCAAAGTAACTGCAACTAATTTTTCTTTTTCTCGAAATTTTTTCCGTTTAAGATAGTTACGTCCATTTAACAGATTGTAAGCGATACGCAATACTGAACTAAAAGATACAATTTCATCGGCAATTAAACTCATTTCATCATCTCCAAATACGCTTCTATTCTTGTTAATAATTGACCACGATTAGCTCTGGAATAATCTCTTTCCAAATTTAGTACCTGGATTCCTTTTTCTTGTAAAGTATCTTTTAAGAACGAAGACATTAGCGAAATATGGTCGCAAAACTTTATTATATGATTGATGACGCCTAGTTTTCTGCCCTTATTTGCTGTGTAATTTTCAAAATATTTCTGTATAACTGATACTTTCAGTTTAAGAAAGTCAGGTACGCTATGGTCACCATTAACATTATTTTTAAACCTAAGAACTAATAAATCCAGAGGATCCTTCTCTATATCTATGAGATTACTCTCGATAATTTGCGAATAGTAATGGTTCCCAATCCAGGTATCAAAAAAAACAATGTTACCTCCACCCTCCTCAATCAAATCGATCATATTGTCATTAATAAAGATTGAGCAACCCGTAAGTAAAACATCTTTAGATGTATTAGAAACGGGTTGAGGTGTGTCTTTAAATTTTTGAATCAAATTAACTAAATCGTAAAGAAAATCTGGACCATACAACATCGCCTTATGAATTATTTTCAATTTTTCCGAGCCTAACATTTCCAGTTCATTGATTTCTAATAACTTTTTTTTGAAATTATTGAATTTTAAGATGCTGTTGCGTATATCCTCATCAGATATCTTTTTATCTACAATAGATTCAAGTTGATTTTTAAAATCTTGTAATTCGAGCTTAAAATATTTTAGGCTGTTATCGTTCATTGTATACGGTACATAAAAATTCAAGCGAGGAATGTTAAAGTATTTGGAAATAATTTCTGAAACACAAACATCTGATACGCAGTGATTAGAAACTATAATGTAATCAACCAATTCTAAAAAGTTGTAATAGTTTGGTTTAATTGAAAATAATCCAATACAGGATTGTGCAAACGCACATGTGGAAGGTGGCAAAAAATCGTGACTTGCGTCCATTAGTTCGTCGTTCCCTCCAAAGATTAGCCTTAAGGGAAAAAGACCAGCGGCGTCAACCAACTCCTCGGGAATATTATCATGGGCTAAATAAGCAACAATTTTGATCCCATTCTGTTTTTTTTCTTTGAGGAAGAGAGAAAAGTCAGAGAGTAGACTAGAGTCATCCATAGTGATAAGTTTAGCAGTTAACTGTATTTATCAAAAAAAGATTACTACTTTATAAAAGTTTACCGACTTAAAATATAGATAAAAATATTAAATTAAAAGTGTATTTCTCATCTATTGTGAGTTATTCGCTTCTGCGATTAAAGCAGCACCGATAGCTCCCGTTAATTGAGGAAATTCAGGCGTTTCGACTTCATAACCAAGTTCATCCTCAAGATATTTTTTCACAGCGGGATTTTTAGCAACTCCACCACAGAAAACTAATTTGGGAGCCACTCCAATACGTTTAGACATTCCAGCAACTCTCCTCGCAATTGATCTATGAATTCCGCTGGCTATTTCTTCTTTCGAAGCTCCCCTCGCAAATAAACTAATGACTTCACTCTCAGCAAAGACCGTACATGTCGAGCTGATTGAAGCTGATTTATTAGATCTTAAAGCTAAATCTCCAAATTGGTCAATAGGAACCTCCAAAGCATGAGCCATAACTTCTAAGAAGCGTCCTGTCCCGGCTGCGCATTTGTCGTTCATTTGAAAGTCGACGACATTTCCCGTTTTCGTCGATATAACAATAGCTTTACTATCTTGTCCTCCAATATCTATGACGGAATGTACATCTGGGAAGAAGTATTGAGTTCCTTTAGCATGAGCAGTAATTTCCGTGACCCTATCATCAGCTATATCGATCGTGTTCCGCCCATAACCGGTACTCATAACGTATACGTCAGATTTTTTCAAATCGTTTTTCTCCAATAAGTCATCAAATAAATTATGACCTATCTTTTTAAAATCATAAGTGGAGCGTTCTGTACGATGATCTAGCATTTTGCTGTTACTAAGTAAAACTATTTTTGTGGCAAGAGAGCCAATATCAATTCCTATAAAAGTTTTCAATTTTAATCAAATAGTATTTATTAATTTTATAAAGGAATTGTTTTAAAAATTTTAATTTTTCGATAAACCAAATAATTTTTTAATCTAATAGAAGAATTGAAACTATTATAGTTAGACCAAAAGCGACTAGCATTTGAAGAACATTTTTCCATAATGATTCTCGAGAAATGAAACCTACAAAAATACCTAGAAGAACAATACATATAAAAACAATTATAAAAGAAAGGATGAAAAAATTAAATGTTGCTTTTATGGTAAAAAAAAACGGAATTAATGGAATAATTCCACCTAAAAGCGGTGCAAATCCATTAACTAAAGATACAACTATGCTTGCAAATCTTTCTGCCTTTTCTTGTAATGTCTTTGATTTCTTTCTACTTTTATTCGATTTTTTTAAATTTTGTATTGTTATTCGATTTTCATCATTAAAATTAACCGTTAACATTGCTTTCTCGATTTCTTTGTCTTTTAATAACTTATCATCAGCTTCTTTTTTTTCCTCTTCCTTCATTATTACCATAGCCTTATCTAACTCTGATTTCAATCTCTTCTGTTCTGCTTTTTCAGATATGTATGAACCACTTAATCCCGACATTAACATTGAGATTGATGTTGCTAACCCAGTTAATAATACAATATGACTATCTACTGTTTGTTGTCCTTCTTTAAATATTAGGATAAAAAATCCTAATAAAATGCCTAAAATAGTTAACATTCCGTCGTAGAAGTTATTTACAAAATAACGACGGGCAATTGACAAAAATTCTGTAATTTCTGCGTATGTTCTAAGCTTTTCAATCATTTTAAATTTTCTTGACTAAGATCTCGATACTTCTTGATGATCTTTATTATTCTACATTGGTTTCTTCTAGAAATTATTTGAGATTCTATTCGCTCTTTATTCCCATTTGGTTATTATTACTTATATATGCAATGCTTGAAAAACAATAAAATCTATTTTAAGGAGATATAGCTAATTCTAAAAGTAAGGACACGAGTAGTGTAGTAACTCCAGCCGTGATAAGATGTAAAGTATATTTTAGGCGACCTCCGCCAGAAATGTTACCTAAAAATATTCCTAAATAGGTTAAAATGCAAACCAATACACCATACGAGATAAGAAAATGAAATAGGTTTAATGCAGGACCAAAGAAGAATGGGATCAGAGGAAGAACAGATCCTATAACAGGTGCTCCACCATCTACCAATGATGCTATAATTGTAGCAAATCTTTCTGAACGTTCTATTAAGGATTTATTATTTGTATTATTTTCGTCATCATCTTTTTCAAAGTCTTCTCTGTGTTCCATAGTGCTATTGTAGTTAATCGGAGTTATCATTGCTTTTTGAATCTCCTTATATTCTTCTAATGTCTTCTCTTTTTTATGTTTCTTGGCCAAATTATTATCGATTTTCTCTGATTTTTCGTTTTCTTCTTCAAAGAGTACCATTTCTTTCTTCAAATCAGATAATTTCTTCTTTCTTTCTGCTTCTTCGGAGAGAAATGCACCCCATAGGCCACTAATACCAATTGCTAACGCTGTTGACAAACCAGTTATAATAATAATTGCTGAGGTTAAACTCTGAGTAGGGTTAGATAAGAAGATAATAAAACTCCCACTTACAATACCCGCACAAGTTAGCGCCCCATCAAAGGCGTTATTAAAGAATTTTCGACGTGCTATTATTCCCAAATCTGATAGTATAGAATATTTACGCCACTTTTCAATTAAAGATTTTAATTGCATTTTTGTTAAAAAACACCGTTATAATTCTTTTCATAAAATAGAAGGGTTATTGTGTAAATTAATCTAATTTTTAAAATCAAGGTATAATCCCTTATAATATGTATAAAAACTTGAAGCTAATAATCTTTTTTAGTTAAATAAATTAAAAACTGATGATTTTTATTTATTTAATCATATTATATTCATAAATATATAAAATTTAGTGATTTTTAAAATGTCATCATCCACGAGAAAGGTTAAAGAAGAAATAATAACGCTTCTCATAGAGCATTCTAGAATAATATATAGTGTAACTAGTGATATGGGCGTATATTACTCCGCTTGGGCAGAAGATTTTGAATCTAATAAAAAAAATCTAGAAAAGAAGAAGGCGAAAATGCAGTTATCTGAAGAAGAAGGTGATGAACTAAAAATTCGTCTCATTCAAAATTTTTCCGAAGCACAAGCATTTAAGATGGGAGCCTACGTAAATTTAGTTTTAAGAATGGATAATATCATAAATTACCCCCTCGAATTTGTTGACATGTTAGAGAATATCAACTTAAAAGAAAAAAGAGAAAAAGAAATTAAGAAAAAATATCATAAATTATTGAACCAGATAATAGAGATGGTTGATATTTTAAAAACCACTATAAAAAATTTAAGAGATAAGCAAGATATAGTATTTGAAAACACGACTTCTATTCACGCTCTTGAATCAGAGATTGATAAAACATACAGGCAATTTCTTGAATTTATTTATACTAATGTTGAAGACTTTAGAACTTTATTAAGGGTTAGAGATAGTATAGTTCTATTAGAACAAATGGCAGACAGAGTGCACGATATAGCTGATATGTTGAGAGTGCTCTTATACCAATGAACATTAATTCCCTATAATTTAGATCTTTTATCATCGTTGAATCCTTCTATTGATTTTTAAGCAAATTTCGAATTTATAGAATAAATTAGAAAAATTTATACACATACTTTTACTATTCTATTTTAAAATAAAATTTATAAAAACAAGTAAAAGTAGTGAATTCTATGAATGGAAAGAA
>JAGXNZ010000350.1 GCA_019894655.1 Promethearchaeota archaeon
AACACAGATGCAATAATACGGAAGGCAAACAATATTGTTTGATTCACCCAGAGTTCAATACCAAATGTAACAGTATAAATATCAGGAAAATAGAAAAATCCGTATGGTATAGTATTAGTTTGCATACTAACGATTGACACGGGTAAAATCGCTGTTATTATGATCTGTATGATTACTCCTAATACCAAGTACAACAATATGTCGTTGATTGCTTTTGGGTCGTTTTTTCGGGAAACGCCAAACAAATCCCGTAATAAGCACAAATTCCATAGTATAAACAAGATCAAGTACACCCCTAGAACATCAAACTGAAGAAACCATAAGAAATTTACCGGTATTAGAGCAACAATATACGCTAAGTAACCATATCTTTCGTTTCTCTTGAAAAGATCGAAAAATAAAAAAACTCCAAATATAACAAATAAAGTTCCTGTAATAATCACAGAATTTATATCAAATATAGCCACAATAAAAACTCCATTCAAAAATTTTTTTTTAATTTAGTTATCAATTATATATATTATAACAACATATTATTTTAAATTAATACCAGACCATTTTTAATTTCGCATCTTGGTTTTTAAAATGATATGCAGAAATTAGTAATAATTTAACTTTACATGTAATTAAATTTTAGTGTTTTGGTGTGATTAAAATTTGGAAATTATTTTTGATAGCTCCAAAATCATTTTTTCTGATTTATTTTTATTGTCTGACTCTGCAGAGAGTAATATCGCATTTCTATTAAGAGCAGCTCTAATATTTACGTATACATCATCATCTATAATTTTTACTTCATTGATTATATCTTGATACTTTAAGTTATGTTCATCTGCAAACTCTATTAATCTGTTGTGGATTGTTTCCAATACTTCTGACGAAACTGGTATTGATTTATTGACTTTTATACCCTTGGGAAACCCTTTTGTAAGAGAACTTATTAAATCCTTTTGAAGAGCCATTATTTCTAAAATTTTGAGTAAAGTATAGTTACCATCGCTTATAGGAGCATAATTAGGAAAATAAAATTTCAAGGAATCTGCTGCAGCAAAGCAAGCTCTCTCTTGCCTTATTTGACGCGAAAGCTCCCCTGGATAATTTTCTACAAGTTTGAGTGGATGTCCACTCTCCTTTATAAAATCTTTAACAACGCGAGAGATAGAAGGTGTCGTAATTATCGTCCTATTTTTAGACTTTTGGATTTCTTTATCATAAGCCACAAAAAGCATCAATAGATCTTCGAAACTAATTTCTAAGCCATTTTCATCAACAACTAATAATCGTGATCCATCAACATCAAAACATACTCCTAAATGACTATTTGATGCTTTTACGATATCCGCAGTATTCTTAATGGTATTAATGCTTGGAACAGGAACTAGTGATCTCTCACGATAATGAGTATTTAAAGCAATAACTTCAATCCCTACTTCATTGATTAAGAGAGGAGTTATTTTGCCAGTTGGACTGAAAGAACAATCTACTACTATTTTTAAATTTGCCTCTTTAATTATTTTTTTGTTGACAAATTGTTCTAACGATTTAATATACACATCTTGAGTCTGAGGGATTTCAATAATACGCCCAATCCTCCTAGGATCAACACGTCTAACTTGACTTGGGTATGTATTGTATGAATCAATGATTTTTTTTATTTCCAGAGGAGCTAATTCTATTCCTCCTGCATCTGCAAATCTTACTCCGACATCTTCACTATATAAATGGCCTCCTGAAAAATAGGCTCCCCCACTTGCTCCAAATCGTCTTATTGTGAATTCTAATAATGGAAATGTACATTCTGTCAGATTTAATACATTCACTCCAGTACTCATTACACCAGCAGTATAACCTCTCTTTAACATACGGCTATCGTTATGATAATCTCTTCCAATAACAATAGTCTCGTCTTCCTTGAAAGAACTCCCATGAATAGAACCAATAGAACTCGATATCTCGGGTGTAAATATATAATTAGCCCTTCCTACAATTCGACCATTTTTGTTAAGTTCATCTAAGGTTTGTACGCGTGAAGTCATTTTAACCATTCAACTTTTGAATTATCGAATTGTAAACTATAATTAGTATAGCTTGCTTTAAAATAATATCTTTCGTTTAAAAATACATCTGTTAATTAATGTTAGGGCACATTTAATAAAGTTATAAAGTTATATGTTGTGATTCTCATGAAAATCTCGAGAGATGCAAGAAATAAGTACGAATTTGCTGAGTTTAAATTTTCAGAAAAGGGTAATATTGAATTTAACGGAAATATCCATTTAGTTAGGATGTTCGTGCAAAAATTAAATCAAAAAAGAGATTTAATTAATTATCCGGAAATTGCTATTCGAATCGGCGAATTCAATGGAATGGCATTAATGTACGATATTAATAAATTCTTGTTCAATTTGTACAAAGAAAAAACCCAGAATTTGCAGTTAAATAATGAACTTTATGAATTTTTAGAAAACAAAATTGGCAGCTCTAAATTAGAAGAGGCAATCTACTCCTTGATAGAGGAATTTCCTCCAGATATTGTATACCACGAGGAAGAAAAAATTGAAGAGTTTTTAAAAGATGAAATAGGGGGAGTTGAAAACAAAATCCATTTTATTGATGAATTTGTAAATCTCTGGCTTGGAAATATGAATCCCTCCTATTCTCCTTTTATCGAGCTATTTGACGATGAATCGCTTGAAAAACGGACGGCTTATAGGGAAATCGTTGATGAAGTCTCTAATTTTTTTGAAGAAAAAGATACATTTGGACCTAATAATCAGAATTTAATTGGAATGTTGAAAGAACCGGTAGAAAAATATCCACATTCAATTCGAGAACAGTTAATGTACATTCATGACAACTGGGGATCGGTATTAGGAAACTATATGTTCCAAATCTTAATTGCTCTTGATATTATAAGGGAAGAAGAGATGTTAAGGGGATTAGGTCCTGGAGAGTCAGAAGTTTATGAATATGATTCTATGGAAATAGAAAATTATACTGTCGACAAAGAATGGATGCCAAAGGTAGTCATGATCGCTAAAAATATTTATGTTTAGATGGACTATCTTTCGAAAAAGTACAATAAAACAATTACAAAATTACACGATATCCCCAATGAAGAATTAAATCAACTGAAAGAATGGGGATTTACTGGACTTTGGCTCATTGGATTATGGGAAAGAAGTCAAGCGTCTAAAACAATTAAAAGATGGTGTGGTAATCCCGAAGCAGAAGCAAGTGCTTATTCTACTTA
>JAGXNZ010000351.1 GCA_019894655.1 Promethearchaeota archaeon
ATCTACTACTGATATTTTCACACCCTAAACCAACAACTAGAGCTCCGAACACATTAGGATTCGTTCCTAAACCGATTAAAGTATTTAGAGTGTTGCTATAATCAGGTCCAAATTGGCCACACCCTAAAGGATGAGTAATAGGCACAGCATCCTTAACTTTATTAGCGATTTGCTGAACTACATGGTTTACACAAACGACAGAAGAAATTATCGCGATCTTATTTCTAATTCCCACTTCTCCGTTCGGTCTTTGATATCCCATAAATTCTTCGATCAAATTTTCAACGCCTCCTTGAGATATTGGCTTGTAAGATTATGCGTATGAATCCAATCACCTTTGGTTATATTACATGTAGTAATTCCTATTGATTGGCCATATTTTTTTACTAAATTACCTTTAATAATGTCATATAAAGCAAATTTATGACCTAATGGAATAAATTGGTTAATAATAATGTTATCCTCATTTACGAGTATATGTGCATTTTTTGGTATGTCTTCTAGAGCGGTAGCACAATTATCATCTGGATTCATAATAATATAGCTTTTTACTTGTATAGGCATGAGTTATCTACTTTATTTTTCTCTTTTCTAGTATGTTTTTTTAAACTTTCTAAACATTTAAACTATTTAATAATTTCACTTGAAACATATTTCTAAAAAATATAGCTTAAGGGATTAAAATATTATGCCAAACGGGTATAAAGGTAAAATTCTATGGGTAAATCTTTCTGATGAAACTTTTAAAGAAGAAGAACCTTCAGAAGAGATTTACCGTCAATATATAGGAGGACTTGGTCTTGCAGCTAAACTTATTTATGAAAATATGCTCCCCAAAACAGACGCTCTCAGTCCAGAATCGGTTTATGGATTTTTTCCGGGATTATTAACTGGAACTGTAGCACCTTTGACAGGGCGATTCATGGTTGCGGGTAAATCGCCACTTACAAAAACATGGGGCGATGCTAACTGTGGAGGGTATTTCGGACCGGAAATTAAGAAATGTGGATATGACGCTATTTTAATTAAAGGAATGGCTAATAGTCCGAAATATATAACAATATTGGGAGAAGAAAAGCAAATTTTAGATGCTTCAGACTTATGGGGTTTGGATGTCGTACAAACCGAAGATAAACTTAAAGAAAAGCATGGAAGTGTTCAAATTGCAAGTATTGGTCAAGCAGGTGAAAATCTAAGTCTAATATCTGGAATTGTTAACGATAAAGCTAGAATAGCGGCAAGATCTGGATTCGGAGCTGTTATGGGATCTAAGAAACTTAAAGCGATTGTTCTCAAAGGAGAAAAGAAAATTGAAGTTTTCGATAAGGATGCTCTTATCCATCATACAAGAGATTATAATGATAGAATTAATACTACTACAGCAACTGGAATTATAGGGTATAAAACTTTTGGAACTACAATGGGAAATGAGATCTTATTTAAAGTAGGAGATACTCCATGTAAAAACTGGGGAGGCACTAAAGAAAATTTTCCAGATGATAGATTAACAAAAATTTCTGATCATGAAATAGATAAATATAAAGAGAAACCCTACGGATGCTTCTCATGCTCGGTTCGGTGTGGTGCGATTATGAAAGTTCCGGAAGTAGAGTTAGAAGAAACTCATAGGCCTGAATACGAAACTTGTGCCAGCTTCGGACATTTGTTGCTTAACGACGATCTACTGACGCTTTTTAAAGCTAACGATATATGCAATCGAGCGGGAATAGATACGATTTCTGCTGGAACGACCATTGCTTTTGCAATGGAATGTTACGAAAAAAACCTAATTTCTAAGGATGATACTGATGGACTCGAACTTACATGGGGAAATTCAGAATCAATAATTGCGCTACTAAACAAAATAATAAATCGCGAAGGGATTGGTAATTTGCTAGCAGATGGTACTAAAATAGCAGCAGAAAAATTAGGGAAAGGATCGGAATACGCTATGCACTCAATGGGTCAAGAGTTAGGTATGCATTCGCCCAAATATTATAAAAACATGGGCACTACTTTTGCTTTCGATCCAACACCTGGCAAGCATACGACAGCAAGTTTAGATTTTTTCATAAGGGGACCAATAATTATACCAAATGGATTATTTGAAGGAATAACGCTACCAAGAAAATTTAAACGTCTAGGAGAAGATAGAAGTGAAGCTGAAAAGCTTTTCACTGCGATAATGCAATTTACTCATAGTCTTGGACTTTGCGAATTTGTATATGTTTTTCAGAAATATCCTCTATTAGAATTAGTTAAGGCAGTTGTAGGATGGGATTTAGACATCGCCGAGGCGATTAAAACAGGTCAAAGAATTCAGACTTTGAGACAGGCTTTCACACTACGAGAAGGGATAGATATTATTAAAAATAAAATACCCGACCGAACAGTAACTGTCGATTATTTGGAAGATTATAGAGGATATTGCGAAAAAATGGGCTGGAATCCTGAAACTGGTTACCCTCTCAAAGAAACATTATCTGATCTTAATCTAGATTTTGTCATTAAGGATTTATATTAAACCAATTTTAATTCTTTTTTTTTATTTTAATTCTGATTAAACATATCGAGATCACATATCGCCAGATGATATTTCTCGTTTTTAACTAAATCCTTTAACACTTCATAACTAGAAGTTAGAATCATTTATCATTCAACTTTCGTAATAAATAATTAAATGATAATACATGAAAATTGCTTTTAAGAGTTTGGTAAAAGAGAATAAATAAAAAAAAGAGTTATAACACAGAGATTGCACTGATTTCTATTAACATACTAGGAAGAGGCAAATTGGACACTTCTACTGTAGCTCTTGAAGGATAAGCTTCCGAAACGCCATTATCATTAAAGAATTTTTTGTAAACTCCGTTCATTTCGCCAAATTCACTATTATTTTTTAAATATACAGTTGTCCTAACAATGTTGGAAACTTTACCACCCCCAGCTTCTACGATCTTTTTAATTTTATTGAGAGTAGCTAATGTCTGTTCTTTAATGTCTTCCTCAGATTGAGCCGAGCCTTGACCAGATATAAATAGTAAATTACCAGTTTTTATGCCTGGATTATAAGGTCCAGCAACGGGAGTTCCTGGATTAATCATTTCAAAATCTACCATAATTATTTTAACACTCAATTATTTTAATAGATTTTTATCTTGAATCCTATTAGAAAAGGAAAAGCTAATCTAACATTCCTTAATCCGATAAAAACAAAAAAGATATTTGTAAATGATCGTTTTTTTAATTATTACTCGCACCATTTTAAGTGAAAAATAACATGTCTAAAAAACTGTCAACTAAACCACTAAGAGGAATGGAAGATTACTATCCTTCTGATTTGCGGGAAACAAACTGGATAATTGATACTATTCGAGATGTTGCAGATTTGTATAGTTATGAAGAATTTGAAAGCCCAAAACTGGAACCCATTGAAATTTTTGCCGCCAAATCCTCTGATGAGTTAGTAAATGAACAATCTTTCATATTTGAGAAGAAAAAAGGAGAAAAATTAATATTAATTCCTGAACTTACTCCCTCATTAGC
>JAGXNZ010000352.1 GCA_019894655.1 Promethearchaeota archaeon
CAAAGGGCTGGAAAAGGAAAAACAACCGGATGGAAAAAGAGTAAAAAAAGTTATTATCTAAAGCAAAAAGAATTGGGATTTCCCGATCCTGTTTGGGACTTTGGAAAGCGCGGTTTTAAGAGACCGCAAGATATTAGGCGGATTTATCATGTGAACGCTTTAAATATTAAAGACCTTGATTTAACAATTGAGGATTTAACTCAGAAAAACATTGCTACAAAAACAGGAACGACTTATACGATTAATATGAAAGACCTTAATGTTCAAAAAATCTTGGGTCGCGGTGAAGTCAATAATAAGATTAATATAACCGTTGACAAGGCATCTAAACGAGCGATCGAGAAAATTGAATCTGCTGGTGGCAAGGTTACCATTCTGTCAGCAGCAGAATAATTATCACAATTTCAATCTTAGCTTTTTTCTTATTTATATTTCTATAGGTCTAATCCAATAATTTCATTATTATTTTAATTAATCCTGGTAGGAGAAATATAAACACCAATATATTTCCTATTAAGTGAATCGTAGTAAAAATTAACCCAAAAAGATATGCTGCTATGAAGTAATCTATTGTAATAGATACTGTAAATCCGCCGAACAATGTGCTCAAAATATCGAACAAAAATGTAAGAATCCCTCCAACAACACCAAATATAACCATTACTTGGTATACATATAAGTCTTCTTTTGGTTTAAAGAATTTTCTATTCAGCATAAAATCCTTTGTCAAAGCACCAGATATCCCAGTTAAAGAATAATGTATCAGTTGATAAATAAAAAGTGGGGGGGGAGAAGGCCCAAATGGGTTAAAGAAAGTAAAAATAAATGCACTCAATAACCCAATTATTGCTCCTTCTTTTTTGCTCATAATAAAACCCGATAAGAAGATCATTAAAGTAAAAACCTCAATATTGGGAATGTATGCCATTGCATATCCCAAAACAATTGCTAAAGCCGTAAATGTGGCAATAAGCGAAATTCGAAAAGATTTCCTCTCTAACCAAACTGAACTATTCACTCTTTCAGAATTCAATATCTCTCTATCATTAGTTCTAGAAATTTGAGCGTTTAAAGGAACTTTGGTTGTTTCTTTCTTAATACTCATATTTTTAAGTTTTCAGATGAATTATTTAGAACTCAAAAAGGTAAATATCATAATTTTTCACAATTTTTAAATATATAGGAAACTTAACCTATATAATTATAGGACAAGTTACCTAATTAAAAAAAAGAATGATTCTATGAATAGTAAGAAGCTGTATCTTGGATTTTTTGCTGCGATATTGGTATTCTGCACTTTTAACCTTTCAACAATATCCTCTCCTTCAACGCCCGATAATTATAACGATCAATTGAATCTCAACGAAATCTATATATATAATGTTACCTCATTTAATACTAGTAAACATCTTGAATGGAGAGAATTAGATTGGTTTGCTCCACCAAGAGGATTCGTCAATACGACTCCTGGAGGTCAAATTTTGGTTAACTTCACTGGATTTTACAACAAAGACCCTAATGATTACTTTAATCTTTTCGAAAGTCCTATACCATATATGAATATAGAGTTCAAGAAAAACCTACAAGGCATTCTTGTTACAAATACTACATTTTACAATATTTCAAATGGAGAAGCTGATATGAATTTGATTCTTGGATACAATTATTTTAAGTCTGGATTTCTAATTCCAAACGATAATTTTACTTTTCTAAAACAGCAAGCGTATGCACAAGATGAACCTCCATGGATGAATGCAACTGTCATTGTCGAAGAGACTCAAAATAATATTTCGTTTGATTTTCGTCAAAAAGAAGGACTCCTTCAGAGAACTAAATCTATTTATGATAAGATTTCAGGGCTATTAATTTATACAAATACTTCTGCTGGAAATTATACACTTGAGATGACATTAACTAATCTACCAGCCTTAAACACTGAACCTCAATTAATTCCTTCATACACGCCAATAATCACATTCGCTATTCTTAGTATTACAGCAATAATTTTAATCCTTAATACAAAAAGGAAGCAAAAAAACAAAAATTAAATTACACAATAACAAATTACTTTTTTTAAATTATTTTTATTTTGAAAGATGGAGAAAATATATTTTATTGGCATTTCTTGGTGTTTCTTGCTTTAGTTTACTATTTTTTTTTAATACACTCATCCTTAATAA
>JAGXNZ010000051.1 GCA_019894655.1 Promethearchaeota archaeon
ACCATTTAATATAACAGCTAACGCCCCCAATTCATCTTCAGGAAAGTAACTTTCTTCGATTTGTACTCCTGCAACAACAAAAGTAAGATACGCCAATATTGCAGCTAGGATTATTACGACCACAATTGGAACAGGGTAAAATTTGAACTTTATTCTATAGGTTGGTAAGAAATGAGGAATAAAATCCTTTTCGATAATTTCCTTTTGTTCTTCTTCAATTTCCGAAAAAGATTGCGTCTCTTCTAGATTATCCTTTTGGGAATTTTCTGAATTGGGATTATTAGACATAATTATGTATACATAGCTTTTTGAAAAAATAATTTAAATTAATAAAATAATTAATAATTTAAATACATAATAATAATGAATTATTAAGCTCAATAATCGTACTGTAAAATAATGAAATTATGTTAAAACATCAAAATGATAAATATTTTTTCAGTAATCAAGAAATACTATTACCAATAAGTCAATATCCCTCTATAAAACGTATTTATCCTAGCAATTTGGGAATATTTTTTATTGGAAAGATTTCATCATCCATTTTAACCAAATTAGATTATTTTATTAATAAAATATTTAACTCATTTTTTTATGAAACTCTTTTTATTGGAGAATTGGAAATACCCTCTATTACGTATGAAAGTGGGATTAAAATTGAACACAATTTATTAAACCAAGCTTCCAAAAAGGTAATCCTCCAACCAACTAACAAATTATACTCTATTATTAGGGATTTGATGAAAGAGCACAATATCAATATAGGTTTTGGACTGACAAATTTACCTATTTTTTCAAGTAACGACGAGAGTTTATTATTTTTATTTGGAGAATCTAATATTAATCACAGGTGCGCTGTGGTATCAACTCATAATTTGATTTCTCAATTTAATAAGGAATCAGAACCTAACTTAAAAGTTAGGAATAGGATAATTAAAGAGGCAATTCACGAAATTGGACATATAATCCTTGGTCTTGAACACTGTCTAACCGCAGATTGTGTTATGCGATTTTCAAGAAATATCGAAGAGATCGATATTAAATCTGTAAACCTCTGTAAAAAATGTCATTCTAAATTAAACGAAGTCAGATTAAAGAATAATTTCTAAAAAGTAGCATAAGGTATTTGGTGTATAAACTCTTTTACTAATTCAACGCGGACTTTCCTATCTGCTTGATTGTATCGTAATGGATAAAGTTGATCAATTGTAAATTTATATAGTTTTATCCAAGTTTTTGCGATCTCGTTTACTCTATAATTTTGAGCTACTTCTTTAGCGTTTTTTCCAAATTCAGCCCTAAGATCATCATTTTTTAACAATTCAATAACATAATCTGTAAATTGATTGAGGTTGTTAGCTAAATAACCAGTTTTACCGTGTCGAATTATATTACTGATTCCACACGCGTTAGCTCCGACATTTGGGGTTCCTTGAGCCATGGCTTCAAGCAATACTAGTCCTTCAGCTTCAATCCACGACCATAAACAAGTTAAATCCGCAGTATTGTATAGTTTTAACAAATCGGGAAAAGGAACTCTTCCAGCATACGACACGAAATCTCTGTACTGTTTCTTTTTAATTATTCTTTTTACTTGGTCCTTTGAGGGCCCAGCGCTCCCAACGAGCAAAAGATGAGCGTCAGGGACTTCATCATGGACTCTTTTAAAGGTTTTAATAATATCTATGGGATGTTTTTCAGGAGATAATCGTGATGCGTATAATAGAATTTTCTTTCCTTCTAAACCATATTTCTCACGAATTCCATTTTCTTTTAAATTTGTGTAATACAAGTCGCGAATTCCGTTGGTCATGCAAACTATTGGTTCCTTGAACCTATAGTCTCGTAACAAATCTTTTTTGGATTTTGTCGCGACATGGACAAAATCATATTTATCGACAATGTGGCGTTCATATCTCCAGATCAGGTCGCCTCTTGTTAATAGTTTACCAATTACGGGAACATACTGTGCAGTATAGTATTGCATAGGGCTATTGTGAGTTCCTATCATTGGGATACCTAAATACTTAGCCCAATTTATAGCCATTGTTCCTACAACGGCATGTGTATGAATATGAGCGAGATCTAAATAGTCATGTTGACAGAAAAAGATCTTGTGTATAGGAGCACTTAAAACAAAACCAGTGTTATGACCAATAATAGCTCCTCCAATTTCGTGAAGATGCAATGTTTTTGGTATTTTGTAGCCATTTTGAATTCTTGGTGCAAAGACATGAACATTATGTCCAAGATTAGCAATTGCTTCAGATAGAAATCTTACTGCGTGAGCGGTTCCGTTGATTTGGCTATACATGGTACTGAAAAAACCGATATCAAGAACATTTTTAACCACGACTGTAAACCCCTAAAAAATATCATTAATAGTATTATATATATATAAACATCTATCTAGATTTTTAAACTGTTTCTTTTATTAAAAATTTCACAGTTTCTTAATAAAATCGTTAAAACGAATAGTTTTATATATGATATTTCTAATTCCGCCTAATTTTTTAAAAATTAAATTAATATCCAGAAGAATTATTGCTAATCAGTGATTTTTAATTATAGTAAATTTCAAAATTAAATTTGTTTAAGCAGGTGATTTAACACTTTGCAGAAATATCACATGCAAAAAAAGGAAAGGGAAATTTTAGATCAAAAAATCTTATTTGAAATTTTGAAAAACGGTAAATTTTCAACAATTTCTTTGTGTAGAAACAACGAACCATACATAGTAACGCTTAATTACGGTTTTGATGAGATATGTAATTGCTTGTTCTTTCATAGCGCTCAAAAGGGATTAAAACTAGAGTATTTAAAGGAAAATCAAAAAGTTTGTGGCACAATCCTAGAAGATCTAGGCTATGTTAAAAGTTCTTGCTCGCATAAATACCGCTCCATTGTTTTTTGGGGAGATATGACTATTGTAGAAAACTTGGAAGAAAAGAAGCATGCATTTGATACGATGTTAAAACATTTAGAAAATAATCCAAATAAATTAAAAAAAAAATTCTTTAAAAGTGAACAATCCTATAATAACACTTGCCTACTAAGATTAGATATCAGTTTAATTACAGGAAAGGCTTCTGAATAGTTGCATTAAAATAAAATTAAAAAATCTTTTTAAAATCAAAAAATTTTTTTTGATTGTTTGATAATTATAGATATGGATGCTTTAGAAGAAAAAAGAATTGTTGAAGAAATTCTAGAAAACAGAAGATTACCATATTCGATAGAATTATTAGAAGTTGACGATAATAAATATACCGTTCGTAATAATTTTGGCTCAACTGTTGTATATTTTAAAAAAGATGATGGCTATTATTTAGAAGAGGAATTAGATTAATATTTTTAATGATTTAATAACAGTTTTTAATGGTCCTCTTCTAAATGAGCCGATTTTTACTACTTATATCTTAAGTAGAATAATTTTATTCTCAGCTTTAAGAAGCGTTTACTGTAATAATAGTAAATTAAGGGTCTATAATATTTTTAATAGAGAGAAATTAATTAAATTGTAGAGATAAAAAACCATTTTAAAGACTATTATAATTCCATATACATAAAATTATAAGATTGCTATTTTTTTACATTAACAGATACAGAATAAATTAAAAATTACTCGTAGGTTGCGTTTATGGGAAAAAGAAAGCTTAAGTCTAAAGGATCTGAAGAGAAATTTACTGAACAATTTCGCGCGGTTATTGATAATTCGACTACTCTTTCTATGTATAACGAGAAAAGGAGAGCAACCTGTATTGTTCGAAAAAACTTAGCGAAAGATTATGATGTTGAAGTAGATGCATCTGAAGCACCAGTATTAAACAAAATTTCGGAGAATCCTCAACCATTTGAAAGTTCGATGGCTCATCTTAACATATTAGAAGAAGAAGTATTTCCACTAATTGATGCGTTTAAAGCTGTTTTTGGAGAAGAGAAAGAGCTAAAACTACGCTCCATTAAATTAGCAGTAGGAGGAAGTAATACAGATTATGTTTCAATCAGAGAAAATGATTTAATAAAATACGATGTTAAACCAACTTTAACTGGTTTGAAAAGTTTTATCAAAGAAAATAATGACAGTATTTTAGGGTTTTTAGATAGTGAATATGTGAGTGAAGAGGGAAATGTGATTTATTTAAGGTGTGAGAAGAGAGATGTATCCGACGACATTTATTCTATCAAGATTAAAATTCTCGCTTCTATGCAACAACGAGGATATTTTCTCCAACAAGAACATAAATATTACGGTTTGCAGTTATTTATAATAATAGAATCAAGAAAACC
>JAGXNZ010000353.1 GCA_019894655.1 Promethearchaeota archaeon
ATTCTAACGAAGAAAATTCCGATCCCTAAAAATTTATTTTAAAAAGCTTTTTTTGCACTAGTTGCGCTTTTACTTTTTGCTTATTAAGGAGTCAATAGCGTAAAGTTTATAAGAAAGAACATCTGCCGATTCCAAACTTTTTTTAAGCATTTTTTATTTACTTCCATAAGGGAATAAATGATTAGGAAAATTCTGTGTTATCTAAAATATTTTTGTTAAAACGCAAAAATTCTTTTGATTTAAGCAACCTTGATATCTATAGCTATCCCGAGGATATAGATAAAAAAGATAATAAGGAAATCGTTTTAAAAATCATCAAAGGACACGATCATGGATCCTTAGAAGATAATTGTTGTGAAATAATCAAATCAGAAAGTAGAACGAATTCTACGCAGGATAGTCCTAATCCGTTTGTAATTGGTAATCCAGTGTCTCAATTGATTGGGAACCAAAACCTCTACACTATATGCATTAATGCTGAAATGCTTATCGGATTAGTATTTGAAAAAGAAGATAATCCATACGATTACCGAGAAATTTTTGTTGATATGTCTAACGAATTATTAAATATTGAAAAATGCTGTTCCTTTAAAGACGATATCGAAATAGAAAATTTCTTAATTACATTATTTATTGATATTAAAAGATTTGGGGACGAAACTCTTGAAAAGGCTCCTGAAGTTTCCTTTCATCCCTCTGGATTGTTTACAAAGGTTTTTCTTTTTGGAATTGACGAAGTTGGAAAAAGTTCCTTTACGAGGAGAATTAAAACAGGTGAGTTCAATGATAATTTTTTTACACCAAGTAAAAAATTTAACATTGAATATATTCAAAGAGAAGATGGTCTTCTTTCGATTTGGGATTCTCCGGGTCAAAGCTCTTTCAGGGATAGATGGTTACTAGGTCTTCAGGATACGAATATAATCATATATATGATTGATGTTGCCAACCAATTACGCTTTGACGAATCAAAAACGGAATTTTGGAAAATTTATAATGAAAATGATCTACAAGATATTCCTCTTTTAATCCTTGGTAATAAAATTGATTTAATTAACCACAACAATCATGATAATGATGAATCTCTTGAAAGAACGAGGAAGGAAATTATCGAGTTGTTTGAATTTGAGAGATTAGAAAACTGCAACTGGGAGTTTGTATTTACTTCTGTTAAGACTAGCTATAACATTGAAAATGCATTAAACACGATTTTTACCTTAGTCTCAGCTTAAAAAACCTATACAAAGTTTGGTTTATCAATAAATTTATAAGCCTAGCCGATTAAATTTCTATTATAATAAATAAGTTTAAGGATATTGCTAGTTTAGAGATATAACAATAATAGTAGGATATAATCATGATTAAGCGACTCAAAAAAGAATTACAGATAAATATTGAGGAAAAAGAAGGACAATTATTTTTAGGAGAAAAACATAAAGATATGAGACTAGTAATGCTACGCCCAAACGAGATAATGGAATTTTGTGAATTTGCTGGAACTAATGCTGAAGATATCTTGATATGGGTGGGGAAATCTCTGGGTAAAATTTTTTTGGAGAAGTTCTTTGAAAACAAGGATTGGAGTAATGACACGATGGAGACTAAAAAGGAAGTTGTCTTGGGAACTCTCGAGGTCTTAATGCTTATGGGGTACGGTGGGCTCACAGGGACATTTAGTAAAGATCACGTTATTATAAATGTATACGATTCTTTAGCAACCCAAGAAGCAGGCAATATTTTGGCTAAAAATTTATGTTTATTATATCTGGGTATTTTTAACGGTATATTTGACGTACTTGGAATTGATGTTGATGGTAGTGAAGAAGAGTGCGTTTTAACAGGAGGCGATAAATGTTCATACAAATTTGTTCTCCTCTCAGAAGAAATTGATGATAAATTAATAGACGAACACCTTTCTGACGCCGCTGTATCTGATTTTTTAGCTTCGCTTTAAAAGGGAGTTTCCAACCTCTTCATTTTATTTAAATCTTAGCGATGATACCACTATTAGGCATGGGAATTCATTCTATTTTACTTCTGACACTATTATATAGTAGGTTATGGCATATAATCACTTACAACGCTTACTCTTCCTTAATAAGTTTAATAACAATACTTAGTCCTAGGGAAGAATAACAACTTTAATAATCACTTTTTTTTTATTTGCACAATTAACTATAAGGACATTATTATGATAGATAAACAAATTTTAAAACTTTCCAAATTATGCGAACATTGGGCGAATCATAACGAATCCCATAAAGAAAGCTACATAAAATGGAGAGATATTGCAAGAGAGCAATTGAATTTACTGACAGTTGTAGAAAAACTTGATAAAGCTATCGAGATGATGGATAAAAGTACCGAATTTTTACTCTCAGCAAGAAAAGATCTTGAAATGTGAGGAGAAATATTAGGTTTTAAGGCACATCTACTTTGAAGGTAATAATATATTAAAGGTTTTATCTGTTGCTTGAACTTCTACGTTTAGATATTTCATAGACTGTTCTGTTCTTAAATTCATTATTATCAATTATCAAGATAAAATCATTAATATTACATTTTTTGAATTTTAATTTTTCTTTAATTTCCTCTAAATTCATTTTGCTGAGAATAGTTCTCTTAATCTCTCTGAAGCCATCAAGGTATAATAAATAAAATTTCTTAACCTTATTATGAGAAATAATCAAATTTGCAAGACATTTCAGATCTTCAAAATCGTCTTCTGGAATAAGATAATGGTGGCCTTGATACAGAATCCCATCGTTAATTCCCTTAAATTCCTCAAACATTTTATAGATAGGTTGGCATAAGTGGCAATCCGCATAAATAGGCATCTGATCTCGATAAGTTAATTTATTGAAAAGATTATAAGAAGCCTCCTTTATACTTTTCACTTTTTCTTTTATCAAATTTCTCACACTATCCTCATCAGTTTCTTTCCAAGTTCCTTGTGAGAAAATAAGGACACAAAAATGTTCGTATGCTCCCGTTTTTCTATGCTTCACCATGGTAGAATTTTGCCTTTTTATGTTTTCAATCCTTTTATTCTCAATTTAATAAATATAATAGTAAAAGAA
>JAGXNZ010000354.1 GCA_019894655.1 Promethearchaeota archaeon
AGCCTGCAGTTTCTATGATTATTCCTTTAACTCCTTTTTTGACAGAATCCTTCACTATCTGAAGCACGTTTTCGTTCCTTACTACGACAATTGCCAATTCGATATCATCTGGTATATCATTAATATTTTTGAACACTTTATGACCAAAAACAATATCTTTATTTATATTAACGGGATATGTTTTAAAATTCGAATTCAATAAATAATTCGTCATAGTATAACCAAATTTGAAAGAATCTGAAGCACCTATAATAGCAATAGACTTTGGGTTAAAAAAAACATCCATATCAGTCATTTGATCTCTCACAATTTAAATTTTCCCTTTATAAAGAATATATAAATGATTATAATTTATTGAACTTAAAATTTAGTTTTGAAGGTTGAAACTATATTGTTTTCAAAATTAGGGGTATTTAAATTCGAAGATCTAGAAAAAAAATAAGACGAAAAATAACTACATTTTTAGATTCAAATGGAAGCAATCACAGTTAATAGATATATAGAAGTAATTTGTCCTGTCTGTAAGTCTAAAGAAGTGATACAAATTCCTAAATCTGTGATAAACGATGCAACGCAACTAACTACTGTCTCAGTACCAAAAGGAAAAATTTGTCAGCACCATTTTCAATTGTTTTTAGATAAAAATTTTGTAGTAAGGGGATACCAAAAAGTACATTTCCAACTTGACAAAGGCGATAACCAAAATAAGTTTGATTCTAAAAACCACTTTGTTAACAGTTTAGAGCTCTATAATTCCAATGATCTATGTAAAAACAAAACTAAAACTATTCCGAGAAAGCCAGATATTTATAAAAATAAGAAATTTGTTGATATAAAAACTAGTTCTAAGTCTAAAATGACTTTAAAAGAGATCTACGATGAATTTTGGGAATTTATTGACGAAAACAATGAAACTTTTCGAAAATTCATTCTGATAGACAAAAGACGAAGGCTAATTTTAAGGATGAATGACTTTACGCAAAAAACTGAGCATCACTTAATTGAAATTTCTCCTAAAAATTGAATTATTGACAATTAAGGTAATAAGTTTTTTATAAAATTAGCATATATATCTTTTAGTTAATTATTAATTCTTTATTTTTATAAAGAATCTCACATGAGAGCTCAGATTAATGACTATAAGCGGTCTAATTCAAAAAGAATTTAATCGGATACGTTCTGACAAAAGGACTTTAATTTTATTATTCACAATCCCTATGATTTTAATCATCATTTTTGGACTGACTACTGGTGTATTTTTCTTATTCATCGGAATAAGATCTTCATCAAAAAGATTTTTGAAAAAATAAGAAATTTATGGTTTTTTCTTTTTTCCATTACTAACTACAAAACTGTAAGCAAAGGGTTAAATATATTTAGTCTTTTGTTTTATACGGATATTTCTCTATAAAAGGAGTAAATCTTTTTCTCTCAAATGCTCGATTTTTTTAGGTGATCTATGTTTGAAAGGCGATAATGCACAAAAAAGAGAATTTGGACCAAATTTAAAAAAATACGAGAGAGAAAAAGCACTCGTTCTGGAGAGCATTTCAGAGCTTATCGTTTTTCAAGATAAAAAGCAGAATATTTTATGGTTAAATAAAGCAGCCGCAGATTCTGTTGAGAGACCACAAGAGGAATTAATAGGAGAGAAGTGTTACTCTGTTTGGCACAATTCTAATAATATCTGTGTTAGTTGTCCTGTAGTTAACTCGTTGAAAATAGGTGAAACTACATCTGGTGAAATTTCAAGTCCAGATGGAAGAATTTTTTTCATTAAAGGTTTTCCTGTAAGGGATAATGAAGGAAAAATAATGGGAGCAGTTGAAGTTGCCAGGAATATCACCAAACTCAAAAAAACTGAACAGAATTTAATTGAATCTGAAGAAAAGTACCGGAATCTATTTGAGAGTTCCCCTTATTCTATCGGGATATTTGATCTAGATGGAACTTTAATTGACTGTAACAAGGCTACAGCGAAGTTGTTATCCGCTCATAATTTAGAAAAAGATATTATTGGAAAGCATTTTAGAGAATTTTGGGCATATCACCAGAAAGATAAGCCACTCATCCCATTATTCGAGGGTATCCTTAACAAGTTAAAGAAAGACAGAAAAACATTAGAATTTGAATTTCCTATAAATAGATCAGTGGGAGGTGTATTGTGGGCTCACGCTATAGCTTCATTGATAACAATAGGAAGCGAGGAAAGAATTCGATTCATTGTGGAGGACATTACAGAAAGAAAGAGTTCCGAGCAAGAATTGGAAACATCGGAAATAAAATATCGAGAAGCATATAATCGTATTACTTTTTATAAAGACATTTTTTCTCACGATATCAACAATATCTTTCAAAATATCCATTCATCAGTAGAACTAATCAATTTAAATGCGGAACAATCGATTAACATGGAGAAGGACTATGAATTATTGGAAATTATTAGAGAACAAATCAAGAGAGGGACTAATTTAGTCTCAAACGTAAGAATATTATCGGATATTGAAAATAAAAACTTAGCCTTAAAAAAGAGCGAAATTATTAAAGTTTTAAAAGATGTCATTGACGCTCTAATTAAAGTATACAAAAGAAGAGAGATCAATATTCAGATTCAGAATGACCCAAAAGAATTATATATAAAGGGAAATGAGCTTTTACCAGACATATTTGAAAACTTGTTAATCAACGCTGTAAGACATAATCAAAATTCACAAGTTGAGATTCTTATCAAGTTTTCAAGGGTAGTGAAGGATGGAGTCAACTTTATCAAACTCGAATTTATGGACAATGGTATCGGTATTCTACCTGAAATGAAAGAAAAAGTCTTTCAGAGAGGTGAGGTTGAGAAAAAGGATAATTTTGGGTTAGGGCTTGGTTTAACACTTGTTAAGAAGATAATCGAAAACTTTAACGGCGACATTTGGGTGGAGGATAAGGTCGCAGGAGATTATTCTAAAGGAAGTAATTTTATCATCATATTACCGGAGGAGGTTTAACTGGTTTCTATTTTCATCGTGGAAGACGATTTATCCTTGCAAAAGTTATATGAGATGATAATTTCCACATTTGGATTTACAGTTGTTGGAAAAGCGAACAACGGAAAGGAAGCAATTGAAAAATATCACGCCCTAACTAATAAACCCGATGTGATTTTACTGGATCACCGTATGCCCGTTCAAAATGGAATAGATACAGCGCTAATATTGTTAAAACTTAAAAACCCTCCCAAAATCATCTTCATAAGTGCAGATAAGTCAGTTAGAACCAGAGCATTAGCATTAGACGGTTTAACATTTATTGAAAAACCATTTAGTGTTAAGGCTTTACATAATGAGATTATAAAAGCATTAGGGAAAAGTTAATTTTCTCACCCACTCAAACTGATTAAGATTCTTTCTCCTCTACAAAGTTAATTTTTAATAGTTCAACAGTTCAGTTATAAGAAAATTACACCCTTTTATGAAAGTCTTATATGACAAATTTAAAATTAAGCAAATAATTTTCGAAAGTACAAAGAATAATTAATCAAAATTCTAAAATTATAAAAAAAAAGATAATAAGGTATTAAAATATGAGCTATAAATTACCAGATGATAAAGATTTAGAAGCCATGATTGGTATTGTCGGCAAGGCGTATGCTACCAACAACAAGGCAATTACAGCGTCATATCTTTCCAAATCTGTAATGGGATTAGAAGCCCAAATTCCTGATATCGTCATACGCCCTAAATACGTGGAAGAAATTCGTAAAATCCTACTTTACTGCTCTGCTGAAAAAATTGCAGTCTCACCGATTTCAGGTGGACTATCTGGCGGCTTTGCGTGTCCAACTATTAAGCCTGCTGGAGTTATGCTTGATTTAGGTAGAATGAATAGAATTATCGAAGTCGATACAGAAAATCGATATGTCGTAGTCGAACCAGGAGTCACGATTGGAGAGCTTTGGGCTTACATGCACAAAAATTATTCAGAGTGGGCGCCTCCTGTGCCAGACGGTGCTCCACCAGCATCTACCGTAATGGGCGATGCTATCGATCGAGGGTTTTCACTTTACACTAGCTCCGTTGGTCCTCAAGGTGATAACTTTATGTGCGGTGAGATTGTGTTTCCAAACGGAGATATTGTGCGAACTGGCTCTTGGGCTCTTCCATTTGCGAAACCGTTCTATAAATACGGGCTAGGTCCAGATATCTGGTCCTTTTTAATGGGTTCTCAAGGAACTCTAGGCGTAATGACCAAAGTTGCAGTAAAAATTTATCCACATCCAAAATTTAAGACTGTAGTGGTGTGGGGCATGTCCAATCCTGAGGATATGCAGAACTTAACATTAGAAATTGGAAAACAAGAATTTGGAATTGCTCACAACACCGTTATGGTTCAAGGTGGGAATTATCCTTTAGTAATGGCACGTTGGCCAAAAGATAAAGTTCCTC
>JAGXNZ010000355.1 GCA_019894655.1 Promethearchaeota archaeon
ACTTTTAAAAACAGCATCATTTTCAATTTGGAGTAAAGAAGCTTTAGTGTTTGCTCCTCCAATATCGAATCCTAAAATATATTTAGTTTTCATAACGGTAATTTAAACAATTGAAAAATTCTAATAAAAAATTATATGTAAGAATAGTAAAAAATGAATATTTAAAGTTTTAAGACAGTTTTTTTCTTCTTTTTCTTGTTTCTTGAACTTCAAAGTACATTCCTAGCGTTTCTTCCGTATCAAAGTACGCATAAACTCGTTTTCCGATCCTCCCATAATAAATCATTTCGTATCCTTGTTTTTCGAAATACTCGATATAAGCTTCAATGTTTTCAATGAATAGACTAATGTGATGAAATCCTTCCCTCCCTTGATCTATAAATTCTTTATAGATGCACTCTCCACTTATATGCTGTATCAATTCAATTTGTAAACCAAGTTGTCGACTAAAAGCTATTTTGGTGTTAACTTCTCCATCCTTCCCTCTATATTTAACGATGTCCGTAGTTTCTGGTAAAATCGCAAATTTAGGTACGTTGAAGAGTGTTTCAAAAATCCTAGCCTGTTTTTCAATATCTTTATACACAAATCCTAGCTGATCTACTTTATTATTGCCAAAATTAATCTTAAATTCTTCCATAATTATTTTTCTCTGGTTAAGCATATAAAAATTTCTAGTTAGACTAACCTTGTAAAATGATAAACATAGTTTATATTTGATGAAAACTATTATTCTAAGGGTAATGAAAAAGTTTTATATTCATTCAATATCGCCATAACGCTTTATTAACAATTCTTCTAACGACTCTAAATTTTCTCCAGATAAGGCGTTTATCAAAAAATACTCATCTTCATTAATATTTAATTTGTTTCTAAGGTATGTAATTTCATCTGAGTTGGCTAAATCCATTTTATTAAATATAATTACTACCTGGGTTTCACCCTGTTTCGTAAGATTAGTCTTTACTTCATAAAAAAGATCCAATTGTGAATCAATTGAGTAACCGCATGCAGGAGTTGGGTCAAACATAAAAAATATTAAATCAGAAATTAGCCTTAATGCTAAGACTGCTTGTAGTTCGATGTTGTTCCTTTTAGACATTGGCCGATCCAAAATTCCTGGTGTGTCTAAAAATTGTAACTTGATTTTTTTAAATCGTTTTTCGATATCAAAATGCCCCATTATCAGCTTTTTGGTTGTAAAAGGGTATTCTTGTACTTCAATTTTCTTGTTTGTAGATATTTGCTTAACAAAACTACTTTTGCCAACATTAGGGTAACCTGCTACAACTATACAACGCAGGGTATCATCAATTGAGGGAATTTCTCTCAAACGTCCTCTAATTTTGTTTAAATATTCCAGATTAGGATTTTGTTTGTTAATAATTGAAGAGATTCTACCGAATACCGCCCTCCGTATTCGGTCGGCATCTTTAGGAGTTTCTATTTGGCTTAATTTCTTTGAGTATTCCCTTTGCAGTTTTCTCAATAATGGTAAAATTCCGTTTAATTTACCCAGAATTAATCTTAATTCGTCAACATCAACTAAAAGCGATGCTAACTCTTTGTAAAAATCTGGTAATTCTTCAATCATCGGAACTCTCTTAATTATGGACATAATCCGATCTATTAATTCTTCAATAGCGACTTTAATCCGTTTAGATTCTTTTTTTTTCGCTTTAAGGAGAATAGGTGCATTTTTAGAGACTTGAGCGCTGCTTTTCATAGCTCTACTGAAGGATATATCTAAGAGCTCTTTTGAATTAGGAACGTGAAAAAAGGATAAAAAAGGATTTTTCACCGCTGGATCACACACACAAACCGCATAATTATTAGTTACATAAAAGAAGCCTAAGCCAAAAATATTACGATTTCGCTTTTAAATTTAAATCTAAAATTTTCTGTTCTATTTCTGAAACTTTATTTGATAAATCAACGCTTTCTTTAGGAATTGATTGGTATAATTCAAGGATGTACTGATATCTTGCCAAGGCTCTTGAGAAATTATTTGAACTTTCTTCCTTTTCTGCCTTTTCTTGAACCAATTTTATCTTTTCAATCTTACTCCTAATATCTGGAGGCAAAGCGGTCTGCAGCTGTCGTAGTTTCTCGTTATATCTTTGTTTCTCACCCATTACTTTTGAAACTCTGTTTTGAAATTCTTGCTCCTGTTTTAATTTATTTAATCTTGCGATTTCTCCTTTCTTTTCTTCTTCTTTTTTATGCAAATCAATATTCCAGAGTTCTTTCTCAAGGATGCTTATCTGATTTTGCCAGCCAAGCTGAGTAAATAATTCAATTGCTCGAGTATAAAAGACTTTTGCTTCGTCGTATTCTTTCTGTTTAAGTTTTTGGTTTCCTTTTTCTAACAGTTCTTGTCCGTTAGCAATTAACTCATCTTTTTGCTTTTTTTCCTCTCGTAACCTTTGAATTTTATTCTGCTTTTCTTTCCATTTGCTCTCATGATTCTTTTGTTGGTCTTTCATGTTAGATAGTGATGTTTTCTTAAACTCTTCATTTCTTTCCTCAGTTAATTTCATCTGTTCAAGTAATTTAGAAGCTTTAGGACGAGTTGTATTTGAATCCTTTCTTTTAGCACGTTCGTATTCTTCGATCTCAATTGGTCGAGCTTTAGCCCCTAAACCTTGTTGTATTCTTTGCCTTCTTCTCTCAGCGGAAGCTAAAGCTACGATGTCTTTTAAATTTATAGGAACCCCTTTAGATTTTCGAAACTTTGCCATGCGTTGATAATCTTTTAATTCATTTATTTGCCACAAAATTTGTTTACACTCATAATCATATTCAAGATGCTTAAATATGCTATAAGCTTCGTTATATAATTTTAGTGAGTCTTCATATTTATCTTCAAGAGCTAAATTTCGAGCTTTATCTAGAATAACATAACCATTTGCCTCCGATATTTGAGTGTTCTCAGATTTGATTTCTTCTAATTTTTCTAAGCTTGATTTAAACTGAGTTTTAGATTCAATCTTTTCTTGATATCCTCCAGACCTTTGTAACGAACTTTTTCCATCTCCCGTTAAATGTTTTAATCTAACAATTTCTTTTATAATTATTGAAACTTGCCCATTTAATCCTATTTTAGTGTAATTATCTTTTGCTTGCATTAAAACTGAAATCGCCAATTCGTAATTTTTATCCCTCTCAGCGATTTTCGATTGATTTTCCAACTCTTCTGCTTCCCTTAATAAATCTGTTTCTCTATTCAGCATAAGTTATCGCTTTATTTTTCCTTCTTATAATAAAATAACAAAAAATTTTTAATAAAATTATTCAATAAACGCTCATTAAAGAGGTTAAAAATATAATATAAACTCAAACTAATATGTCTTCTGAAAAAATTAAAGTTGGTCTTTTAGGAGCTACCGGGATCGTTGGTCAAAATTATATTAGTCTATTGATTAGACATCCATGGTTTGAAATCGTAGATGTAGCAGCATCACCCAGATCGGCAGGAAAGCCCTATAGAGAAGCCGTCAAAGGAAAATGGCAAATGACTATGGATATCCCCTTAGAAGTTAGAAATTTAGTAGTACGGGACGTCCAAGATTTTGATTCTCTTAAGACTGAAGTTAGTTTTGTGTTTTCTGCAATGGATTTACCTAAGAAGGAAGACACGAAAGCAATCGAATTTAAGTACGCTAAAAAGGGTATTCCTGTTATAAGCAATAGCTCAGCGAACAGATGGACTCCTGACGTGCCAATGATTATACCAGAAATCAACTTCGATCATTTAAATGTAATCCCCATCCAGCAAAAAAATAGGAATTTAGGGCGTGGTTTTGTGACCGTTAAACCAAACTGTTCTATTCAAAGCTACATGGCTCCTATTTTTGCTTTGGAAAGAAAAGGATATAAAGTTGATAAATTGATAGTAACGACGCTTCAAGCTGTTTCTGGAGCAGGTTATCCCGGAGTTTCCTCACTAGATATGCTTGATAACATTGTTCCTTACATAGGAGGGGAAGAAGAAAAATCTGAGAAAGAACCACTTAAAATTTTAGGACATGTTGGCGAGAGTGGAATCGTTAACGATGATTCGATTCAGATAAGTGCAACTTGTATTAGGGTACCTGTTACGGATGGTCATACTGCTTCTGTCAATATTAAATTTAAAAATCAAATTCCAAGCGAAGAAGACATAATTAAAATTTGGAAAGAATTCAGATCGGTCCCTCAAGAACTTAATCTGCCCTTTGCTCCAAAGCAGCCAATAATTTACCTGGATAATTTAGATAGACCTCAACCTAAAAAAGACAGAGATAACGACAAGGGTATGGCAGTTACTATTGGCCGATTAAGGAAGGACAACATTTTTGATTATAAATTTATTGCATTAAGCCATAATACAATCAGAGGCGCAGCAGGCGGAGCAATATTAAATGCAGAGTTATTGAAAGCCAAAGGATTCATAAAATGAATTTTAGCTAAAAGTTGTGCTTATCAATAAAAATCTTGAGTAAATCCTTCATAAAAAAGAAACTATTTTTCTTCTTTAGTAGAGAATATGGGGGTATTTCGGGGTAAATTTGAAAATTTTGAGGTTTTTTCAACATTTTCAGAATTTTCAAGATGGAAAACAACGATATTTTATGTAACTCAAAGATAAACGTATTTAAAATCGTTTTTATGAGGTTTTTATTAAGGATTAAAATATTTGTTACAAATCCAAATTTCTCTGAATAAGCAAACCTTATTGAATCCAAAGATTCTTGGTTAATCCCAGAAAGTAGTTCTTTTTCAGTTATTTTTTTTATTTTTTTCAGAGAGCCTTTTTCTATTTCAAGTAGCATAGTAATTGGAGTCGGGTTAGCTTTGTCGTTATTTTTATTGTTGGAAGTTACAATTAGTAAAATTTTTGCGTTTAACCCAATAAATGTGTCGAATAACCCGAAAATATAATCAGGAATAGCCCAGTGTGAAAGTTTTTTTAAATTCAAATCTATGCCTATAAGTCTTATTAAAAATCTGATTAAGGTATTAAAAGCTTTTGGTTTGGGGTAAGTGCTCCATTGTAAGTCATATCCTCTAATTCCATACAAGAACTTTTGAAGGAGTAACCTTAAAATCTCCTTATCAAATGGTATCTCATTCTCAAATAATTCTGAAAGGAATTTTAAAAGCCCGTCGAGGTTAATATTGAAAACATTATCCACCATGAAGTTCTGTTGAGCTGTTTTATTATCTGTAAGTAGTCCATAAGGATTTAAAGCGTAATCTTCCCTATCTATCGGGAGTAATCTAACTTCAATAACAGAATTTAAAGAATTGTTTTCAATTTTCTTCAGATTAATGCCAAAAGACAATTGATTAGATGCCGTTGCCACCAAGAAATTAAAAGAAGGAATTATGTCTTCAATAAAAGCGAAAATGGATGACAATTTAATGCCTTCAAGAAGACTTATATTATTTCTTAAAAATTTTAAAACGGGTGGTTCAGGATACATGGCTAATAAATTAGCATTAAGAAATATTTGTA
>JAGXNZ010000356.1 GCA_019894655.1 Promethearchaeota archaeon
GTGCAACAATTTTTAACTGAAAACTTGAAATTTAGTGAAGGACCCGCTAAAGGCGTAGTTTTGGAAGTGAAGAAAGAAAAAGGCCAGGCAATAACTATGGATGTCCTAATTTATGATGGAGTAATCAAAAAAGGCGAAGAATTTATTGTTGGTGGCTTAGAAAAACCCATTAAATCGAAAGTAAGAGCTTTACTCGTACCAAAACCTTTAGATGAGATAAGAGATCCTAGACAAAAATTTGATTCAGTAGATATGGTAAGTGCGGCAGCTGGAATTAAAATCCTTGCTCCTAATTTAGATGATGTTGTTGCTGGATCTCCAGTTAGAGGTATTGGTGATCCTTCACAAGAAAAAACTGTTTACAACGAAATTGAATCGGAAGTAGAAGGTATTCGAATTAAGACAGACAAAGCTGGTGTAGTGTTAAAAGCAGATACTTTAGGTTCTCTTGAAGCATTAGAAAATCATTTCACAAAAAACGATGTGAAGATAAGCATTGCCGATGTAGGTCCGATTAAAAAAGAGGATATTATGAACGCGAATTTAGTTAAAAGTCTTGATCCATATTCAGCAACCGTTTTAGGATTTAATGTGGCTATTCTACCAGAAGCAAAAGAGCAAGCTATAGCAGACAATATTAGAATTTTCACGAATAATGTCATTTACAGATTGCTGGAGGATTACATAGAATATGCTGAGATCCGAAAAGCAGAGGACACTGCAAAAGGATTAAGCGAATTAATTTTACCTGCAAAGCTAAAAATGATTCCTGATTTTATATTTAGAAATTCAGATCCCGCAGTATTTGGAGTACATGTTGAAGCAGGGACTTTGTATCCTAAAGTAACATTAATCACTGGTGACGGGAAGAAAGCGAGAAGAGTTCACCAAATTCAAGATAAAGGTAAAACTATAGAAAAAGCCGTAAAAGATTCCGAAGTAGCTATATCCATTCGCGGCATTGAGATAGGGAAAGATATCGATAAAGACGAAACTTTGTTCGTTAATGTACCTGAGTCTCACGTGAGACAGATTATGGGAAAGTTTCTAGACGAATTAACAGTGGATCAAAAACAAGCTTTACGAGAATATATAATCCTCCAAAGAAAAATGCAACACCCCTGGTGGGGAATGTGAGGTAATAACGAACGCTCCTACTGTGAATTAATTATATTTAAGATTGAATATCAGATCATGAGGAAGATCAGATAAGGATGAAAGATTTTTTTAGAATTCTAAATACATTTATATTATAAAACCCACTTTTACTTTAAGCAAAGGTTTCAGAGAATTAAGCTATGAATTCAATAAGCTCCATTTTTAAAGAAGTTCTAAACGATATCAAACCAACTCAGAAAGATCTTGTATTTATCGACGAGATAATTGAAAAACTCAAGACTTTAATAGATAAAAAGGCTCAACAGTTAAACATAAAATACACAAAGATTGAGCCTCAAGGCTCCACAGGAATTAAACAAACGCAATTAAAAAACGATTTTGATATTGATTTATTTGTTGGATTAAATTACGAGTATTATAAACCAAAATATAGTGGTTTAAGTAAAAATCAATTAAAAAAAGAATCTAAAAAAGATTTTCTTAATTTATGTAAGGAATGGATAATAAAATCGTTAACTCTAAAAGAATTTCATAATCCACGGCTCCTTTATGCTGAACATCCTTATGTAACAATTGACTACTTCTCTGAAAATAATAAAATTAAAATCGATGTAGTTCTTTTTTTCGATTTAGATTTGGAAATTATAAATAATTATGGTCCCGTTACGGCAGTCGATAGATCACCTTGGCACAGTCGTTTTATCAAAAATAATTTAACGAAAGAACAAAAGAATGATGTAAGATTATTGAAGCAGTTTTTTAAAGCTAATCATTGCTACGGTGACAGAAGTGCTGTCGGAAAAATAGGATTTATTGGCTACAGTGCAGAGCTTCTTATATACCGTTACGATACTCTGCAAAATTTATTTTCTAATTTCAATTTACTTATAAATAACCCAATTGATTTCCATAATAGGTCCCTTAATGATTTAAGAAAGATTCAACACTTTCAAAATGATTATATTATCATTTCTGATCCTATTGATAAAAATCGTAATGTAGCTTCTGCAATTTCAGAAAAAGCATATAAATATTGTAATCAGAGAATCAAGGAATTTCTAGATAATCCAAATAAAAAATTCTTTAGTATAGAAAAAATCCCGGAAATAAACATCTCCACTATAGAAAGATCCCTTGTTGATAATATCTTCGTAGTCGAGCTTAAAAACGAAAATTCTGAGATTCATTATACTATTAACAGGGATAAATTATATTCCATAGGGGATCGTGTAAAAGCGAACGGAGAAAAAGAATTCTCTCACGCGGAGCGATTTGGCAAAATAGAATTTGAGGTATATTTTGAAGCAGATAATGAGGATTATAATATCGCTATTTACTGCGAAAAACCTGAAATAGAGAAATCTTTTCTACGTCGAGGCCCCCTTATTAAAGATAAAATTTACTCAGATAAATTTATACAAAAGAATCCGGATTTTTTTGAGAAAGATGGCTACTTATGGGTAAAAACTATAAGAGATTATTATCTTTTCGTCGAATACTTAAAAAATTACATCACAAACAAAATTCCAGATAATTTTAGAATTATAAATTTATCGAATTCTAAAAAGACAGCGACAAGATCAGGAAAAAGAAGTATCTACATATTAGTAAATATGGTTTTACCATTTACATAAACGCTTTTTTTTGCTTTTTCATAGTATTTAGATCGTGTCATCAAATGTCCAAGAGTCTATTTATAGTTTAGTATTAAAAATTAATTATGCATCATTACCTTATTTAATTTATTACTAAAAAACAAGAAAAAGAAAAAGAAAAAAAGGAGGTAAAACCTAATGGAAAAAACCGATATTAAAGCTGTGAAAGCTAAAATGGATTCCAATCCAAAAAGTTTTGTTCTAAGAATGGCATGAATTAAATTCTTTTTTTTAAAATTTTTTAATCAAAAAATACCCAAAAAACCCATAAAAAGAGGTAAATAAAAATGGACAAGTATGAAAAAAGAACAATAATAATAAAAACTATTGACATTTTTCTTGAGTGTTTAAATTTTTAATCGCATTTTCTTTCTGAAATTTAACCTAAAACCAAATTATATCGAGTGTTTCATCTTTTATACGAAATTTAGCTTTAAACCATTATTAATGTTTAAAGAAGTATTCTAAATTTTTATAGGATACAGAAAATAAGACAAGATTTATTACACTATTTTATAGAAAAAACATATAAAAAATCCTTTGAGTTAATAGTAGATTGCTTATTCCATAAAATATTTATGATTTTGTTAATTTACTTTAATGAATTTAAAAATTATATTTTACATTTTCATAGATTACTACTATGACATGTAAATTTAAAGAGTGAAAATGAAATGGTTAAAATTAAAGACCCAGATGAGATCGGACGCTCAATAACTTCCGGTTCATTCAAGAAAAAACGGCTGTTTTCAATAGTCGCACATATTGACCACGGGAAAACGACAGCAACTGATTATTTGTTAAGACGAGCAGGTTTAATGCGTGAAGAAGATGCTGGACAACTTCAGATGACCGATTCTGACGAAGAGGAACAGGCTAGAGGAATTACTATTTTTACGAGTGTTGTTCTGCTAGCATTCAATGATCCAAGAAAACCGGATGATGAAGAACCATATATCCTTCAAATTAACGATACCCCTGGACATATTTCTTTTACTGGAGAAGTATCGCGTGCTCTTAGAGGTAGTGATGGTGCAATAATTCTCGTTGATGCTTTAGAGGGCGTTATGACTCAAACAGAGACTAATATCCGATTATCCGTTGGTGAGGAGTATTGTAAACCCGTATTATTTATTAATAAAGTAGACCGGTTAATTAGTGAGCTTAAATTAAGTCCACAAGCTACCTTCGAAAGAATTGATAAAATATCAAGACAGGTAAATGAATTAATCAAAAAGATTAGACCCGAAGGATCTGGTTGGGGCGTCGATTTTGCAAAAAATAGCGTTGCTGTCGGCTCAGCGAAACACGGTTGGGGGTTTACGTATGAAATTTTATTAGATCAAGGTTTGAAGCCACAAGATGTATTCGCAAAATATAAAGAAGGCGATGTTCAGTGGCTAAGAGAAAATCTTCCACTTGACGAGCCTATGTTAAGGATGGTTGTGGATCATTTACCCAATCCTGTGGAAGCAGCAAAATATAGGATACCTCACGTTTGGGGCGGTGATCTCAGCTCAGAACTAGGACAATCGCTTCAAAATAGTGATCCGAATGGTCCATTATATGGTATGATTACCAAAATATTTTTAGATCCAAGGAGAGGATATCAACCAACTTTAATAGGCAGGGTTTTTTCTGGAACATTCCGATTATCGGACTCTATTTATTTGGTAAATAACAGAACAAGTAATCGAGTAAAACGATTGGGAGTCATGGAAATTACAGATCTGTTGGATATCCCAAAAATTCCTGCAGGAAATTTGTTTGCATTATACGGTTTTATTTGTCCCTCTGGAGAGACATTTATGTCAGCTAGTGATGTCCCAAAGGATAAAGAAGAAGCTAAACTTCTGCCGTCTTTTGAAAAAATCCAATATGCTTGCGAACCCGTAGTTTCAAGAAGTATAAAGCCACGAGATCCTCACGAAATCGACAAATTAGATACGGTAGTAAGTAAGTGGCTTCAAGCAGATCCTACTGCGATGTATCGGCGGGA
>JAGXNZ010000357.1 GCA_019894655.1 Promethearchaeota archaeon
TGATTGAAATATTCTATACCTTCAGGAGTGTTAATATCGCAACCTAGTAATTCCTTACAAATCAATGAACCATTTTTTTCCTGAAATTTGTTAGAGAATTCGTTTATAAGCTGGTATGTTTTTTCTTTAGCTTCCGTATCCTTGTTTAACCCCATACCATTTTTTAATCCAATAACCATAAAAGCCCCAGTCACAGCACCACAAGTTCTTCCACATCGTGCCATTCCTCCTCCGAAGCCAGCAGATATCTTCAAAGCTTTATCCCGATCTAATCCATAATGAGTTGCATAAGTACCGAAGACTGATTGAGCACAGTTAAAATCTTCTTTAAAACTTAAAATAGCTTCTTCTATTCTCGACATTTTCAAAAAGAGCGTTTTGTTATGAATGATACAATTTAAACCTATAAGAAATATAAAATTTCCTATCTATTATATATTTAGAGATAGATTATGTTAATTATTTCTGACCAAAGGTATGTTGTATGAAGGTAAAAGCAAGATTATTTGAAAAACTGGAAGAAAATAAGGTTAAATGCCATGTTTGTGCTAATGAATGTACTATCCTACCAGATAAGGTAGGGATATGTAGAACAAGAAAGAATTTTAAAGGAGAATTATACTCCTTGATTTATGGTTCTATGATATCATCTGGCAGTTTAGATCCAATAGAGAAGAAACCCCTCTATAATTATTGGCCAGGTGCTACAGCTTATTCAATTGCATCAATTGGGTGTTCTTTCAAGTGTCAAAATTGCCAAAACTGGTCTATTAGCCAAGCAAACCCAACAGATAACGGAAAAGATGGTTTTTATAACCTCAAGGGATACGAAGGTCGCAGAATGTCGTTAGTTGAAATGACACCCGAACAGTTAGTGAGAAGAGTTGTCAAAAGTGGTGCTAAAACCCTTGCATATACCTATAATGAACCGCTTATTTGGCATGAATGGATATTAGATACAACAAAATTGCTTAAAAAAGAAAATATAAAGACTATATTAGTAACAAACGGGTATTCTACGCCAGAAGCTACCAAAGAGTTAATTGAAGTCGGTATAGATGCTGCAAATATAGATATTAAATCCATGTCAGATGAGTTTTATAAAAATATTTGTGGTGTTAAATCAGTACAACCAGTATTGGATACAGCAAAAAGATTTAAAAGCAGCGGGATTCATGTAGAAATCACCAATCTTATCATTCCTGAGTTGAATGATAGCGATGCTGATATCGAGTCGCTTTCTAATTGGATTGCTAAAAATCTTGGAGATAACACACCTACTCACTTTTCTGCCTATCATCCTGACTTTAAACAACCGTCTATGAATAGAACTCCATTTGAAACATTAGACAGAGCTTATAATATCGCCAAAAGAGAAGGTCTAAATTATGTGTATGTCGGGAATATTCATCACGAAAAGGGAGGAAATACTTACTGTCCAAACTGTGATCACTTAATTTTGGGTAGGAGTGGTTACAGGTTCACAAAAATTAACATAACTGATTCAAAAAAATGTCCAAATTGCCAATACGATTTAAGTAACGATATTAAGGGCGAAATTAATAGAAAATCCTCTCAAAGGTTTAGCTTCTTTTAAGAATAAAAAAATAATAATAAAAAAGATTAGAAAATTAGATTAAAAATATCCTGTTATTGATACTCCTACTACGAGGAGCAAAAACCCTTGAAGTAAACAGAATGCTGCTAAAATGAACGCTAAAACAGGCCATGATATAGCTTTCGAAATTCCCATCAAAACTCCAATATAAAATTTAACAGTCAGTGCAATAAATGCAAATACTATAATAAATATAATCACTAACAGCAGTTTTGGATCAATAAATACTGCAATTACTTGGACTACTTGATCTGGAATCAAGGAAGCTGCTACAACAACTACTATTGATGCTAAAAGTATTCCTATCACGCTGGATATTGGAAGGTCGTTTAGAGGTTTTAATAAAGTAAAGACACCTACAATAATTAAAAAAACTGATGTAAATACACTTGCATTAGGATTATTGAATGCAAAAGCACGGCTTGGAGGTTGATTTAGGATTAATCCACCAACTCCACTGAGTAAACTCAAGATACCGACGACAATTCCAAAATATGTTAAAAATTTCAAAAACTTGGTAACATCGAAATTCCAATCTTCTACTTTTCTTTTTTTAACTGACCCCCTTCTTTGAGCTTCGTAGATTGCGTAAACTAACCACATGACACCAAGTACCAAGGTAAAGAATCCAGCAAATTCTGCCAAAGGTCTTAAAAAGCCTTCTGTAAAATCAAATTGATATATCAACAAATTTCACTTCTTTAAATTAATTTAAATTGTTATTATGTTCTATATCACTTCTTAAGTATATATATTATATCTAGTCCAATTTTTAAATTGCATTAAATTTTTAAAAATAATGAAAAATGACTTCTTCTTTAGTTTTAAGAAATAAATGAAACACATTTCTTTAGGTAATCCAAATATCTATGAATTTCTTCATTTTTTGTTTCATCGTCCCAAGAATATTCCTTTTGCATAACTCTTGCTACATTCTCTGCTGCTTCAGATGCTCTTCGGTGATGTATCCATAGTGACATTTCTGTTCGTCGACAAAACACATCAATCAAATGAGGTGACATTTCGTATCGTAGTACATAGAGAATTTCAGCATAAATGAAATCATTCTCATCGATAACCCGTTCTTTTAATGAATCATCCTCCTTTATCAAATTGACAATATAAATAGCTCCTTTTCCATATTGTTGATATAAATGATCGGATATATCATCATCTAAATGAACGCCTGAATTTTGAAGAATATTTATCCATTCATCTTTTTCTAGAGAAATTATAAATGGTTGCCGCGACCAATTTTTCTCTTTTATCATCTCTGGGAAAATTTTCTTTTCTTTAATATGCTCAAATAAATCTTCTGCCATTTCACGCCATTCTGTTAGCTTCCCTCCTGTGATTGTTAGTAGATTGTCGTTAGAGAAAAAGATTATATGTTTTCGTGAAACTTCACTTTCTGATTTTCCTTTTTGCATTACTAATGGTCTGATTCCGGCATATGTAGAAAGAATATTTTCATAATCTAATTTTGCGTTCGGGTAGTATAACTTAACAGATTCAATTAAGTAATCTGCGTCTTTCTTATCACAAAATGGATTTGCTAAATCACCTTTATAATCAGTATCAGTCGTTCCTACAAGTGTGTACTTTTTATTCCTCGGAATGACAAAAAAAAATCTATTATCAATATTTGAATAGAGACCATTTGCCATGTTATTCCCTATATTTTCACGCTTGTATAGGAGATGAACTCCCTTAGTTGGTCTAATTAGCGGTTTTGGAATGGTATCGGGATAACTCTCTATAAGGTTATCCGTCCATATACCTGTCGCATTTATTATTAAGCTAGCCCTAACCTCAAAATCCGAGTTGCTTTCAAGATCTTTACATTTTATCCCAACAATTTTCCCGTCGTTCTTGATGTACTCAATAACTTTACAATAATTTATCGGATCAGCTCCTCTAATAATTGCTTCTTTAAGTATTTCAATCGTTAAACGAGCGTCGTCGATGTTTGTATCGTAATATATTACGCCACCTTGAAGGCCTTGTATATTAAATTCGGGTTCAAGTTCATAAACTTCTTCAGCGGTAACTGATTTATTTTTTTTAAAATTCTTAAATTCTGATTTATCATCGCTTAAAAAATCATAAATTTTAGCGGCATTTTGTAAAACACGCTTTTTATACTTCCCTCCTTCCATAAATGGTATAAAAAATGGAAGAGGTCTAACTAAATGGGGTATCTGAACCCTCATCCAATTTCTTTCACGAGTAGCACTTTTAACTAAATCCATTTCGCTATGTGCTACATATCTAA
>JAGXNZ010000358.1 GCA_019894655.1 Promethearchaeota archaeon
GACTTTTGAGGAGATGGATAAGATTGCCTCCAATCACAAATTGAAATGTCCAAAATGCGACGCTCATTTAGGAAAAATTGAAGAATATAATTTAATGCTTAAAACTTCAGTTGGTAATGGGACTACCGCATATCTGCGCCCAGAAACGGCAACTACAACCTATTTATTGTTTAATCGTTTAAACCAGGACGCACGGAGACAATATCCTATTAAAGTGTTTCAATATGGGAAAGCATTTAGAAATGAAATATCCCCAAGACAATTGGTACTTCGTATGAGGGCGTTTGATCAATTTGAAATTCAATTGTTCATAGGAAAGGAGCAGGAATATAATTATGAAGAATATAATGAAATTAGTCGAGAAGTACTTCCCTTGCTGGATTGGCAAACTCAAGAAAAAAATATATTAGTCCCCAATCGGATTTCCCTAAAACAAGCAATAAAAACTAATATGCTTAAGAAACCCGCTTTTGCATACTGCTTATTTTTAGGTTACTACTTAACATCAAAATTGGGATTTCCAGACGAAGTAATAAGATTAAGACAACACTCTCCACAAGAAATGGCTCACTATGCAGATGATGCTTGGGATTTAGAGATTAACACTTATCAATTTGGATGGGTTGAAATTTGTGGAATACATGATAGAACTGATTACGATTTAAAAAGACATGGACAGTTTTCAAAACAAAACTTCAATATACCAATGGGTACAGATCAAAATTTAAAAGAAATTCCTCAAATTCTTGAAATTGCTTTTGGGCCTGATAGAATTATTTATACTCTCCTTGAATCTAATTTCAGTGTAGAGGATGAGAGGATTATTCTTAAAATTGAAAGAGATATTGCTCCAAATCTTGTTGCCGTGTTTCCACTTGTGAAAAATAAGGTAAAGATCTTTAATCTTGCGAAAAAAGTACATCGCCTCCTATTGGACAATAGAATATCTTCTTTTTTTGACTCTGCGGGGTCAATTGGAAAGAGGTATAGGAGACAAGACGAATTGGGAACTCCTTATTGCATAACAATAGATTACGAGTCATTAGATGATAACACAATAACTATTAGATATAGGGACACTATGGAACAAAAGAGAGTGTTAATTTCAGAGATACTAGACTATATCGATAAAAATTAACAAAAAATAAAGTTAAAATATCTTTAAACGACCGAGTTTTTCAGAAAAAAATTTTAAAGAGAAGAACATTTTTCTAAAAAATATATCAATTATCAAAAAAAAAATTTTAGTACTTTTAAATTTATCATGATTCATAATAACATTTTTCACGCTAAGTTGAAAGGAAAGAAAGGAATTAATTTTTTTAAAATGGCTTTATGCATTTTATTCATTCTTATCTTTACATTTAATGTCTTTTATTTAGATTTTAATTTAAAACGAGATTACAACGACACTAGAGATAATTTTTCTCAAGATTTCGATATCACGGGCAAAACTGACCTAAATACCGCAGCAGGTCCAGAAATTTTTGTGGATCCGTTTACGGTTAATTTTAGTAAAATATGGAGTTTTTTTAGAACAAATTACAAGACTGACTTAGATATGGACAAAGATACTTACTACAGATTTGGAAATGATCTCGGAGTCGTAAGTTTTGACAAAGTATATTCAGTCGATAATTTGCTTTTATATAAGACCTTATTAAAAAACAATATAGATGCCTTTGAGACTTTTGATACTTATTTAAAATTACGAGAGTCACCGTTATGGTATCAAGATAGCATTAATCAAAATAGTTATGGATTTGTTAGATCTGTTGATAACACAACTGGTGAGATTTTTGACAACGATCGATACTTGATTGACAATCTTATGCCTATATTTCTATTAATTGAAAATATAGGAAGTGAAATTAACAGTTTTGATATTAGTGGTGTTAAACCAAAAGATTCTATTGAGGAGATATTTAGTTTAATAAATTCCTCTCAATTTTGGGATGATACTAACAAAGGGTTCTATGATCATAATTCAACAACAGACAAATACGCAGAGAGTAATATGAATGCTGTATTGGCTTTCTTGGAAATTCATCGGATTTACAAGCAACTTGGATTAAATGTTGATATAATGAATAGGGCATATGAACTAGCAAATATTACTATGAATAAACTTTTAGATGAGCTATGGGACGATACAAATATTGGTTTTGAATATTATCGTTTAAATGATTGGACCCCTGGGGGGGTAGACTATAATTTTAAATATTTACAAACTAATGCTTTAGGAATTATAACGCTATTAGAATTTTGGAAAGAATCAGGAATGCAAATTGACTCTACTTACTTTAAAAACGCTACAATTCTATTTAACAAAATGGATGCATTATGGAATGGTACAACTATCGCTTATGAACAATTCAGTGATCCATCTTGGGGTGGACCCCCGATAGTAGATGCCACATATCTAGAATTGGAAGCAAATTCCATAATGATGTCAGCTTGTTTAAAATTTTTTGAATACACCGGAAACCTAACTTACTACGATAGAGCGTGGGACTTATATAATACTTTTGAAAATGACTTCTATGATACTTCCGTTGATTCCTATGGAAATTCAATTTATATCGTTGATAATGATAAAAATTTCCACGGTAATCTTAAATTATGCGAAGCTTATTTAAATGCTTTCAAAATATATAGTAATACTCAATTAGTTTCTGAATATAATGTATCGAGTGAAATTCCTGATTTTATATTTAACCAAGATGTTTTAAACGTTACAAGTATCTACTCATATAAAAAAACTGATCAGTTTTATAATATAACTACGATGGAATATGAATCATTTACAATTGAATATCAAATTGATACTGCTTCAATTAATTATATATTTAAATCCCCCGAAAATGTAATTTTAAATACTACATCTCAGCAGGTTACGAGCACATCCACGACTTTTTTAACCGATATCACTGATGCGTTTGAAATAGGACAGGGATATTACCTTCAAATATTTGTTAATTCAACAAATTTTGGAACTTCTCACGTATTAAAACAATTTAATGTGATCTCCGGTTTAGTAGACTCGCCAATTTTAGGTTTACCGGTTGTGCTGTACCAGGGGCCTGTTATTAACATTACACTCCCAATTAATAATACACGCAATGAATATGTCAATTTAACAGTTTCCATGGAGGGAATCGACATTTTTGACGAAGTTCAAAATATTACATTTAATACGCTTGTGTTAACTAATGTTTCGTTTAACCTTACCGCTACGCTTGGCGCAACTATCGGACCTCATACTATTAATTTTATATTTAGAGAGGGTAATATCACCTACTTAGAAATATCCAGAATAATAAATATAGGACATTCGTTCGATTATACTAATTTTATATATCAAAATACAATAGTTGATGGAGTGAGCGCTTTTGCCTCGTTAACCTTGATTAATTTCCTTCCAAATAGTACCCAAATATTGAATGTTAGTTTCTACGAAGATGATTCCTTAATTTTTAGGGAAGAAACACTTTTAGTCGAAGAGGAAATTAAAACTGTCTATTACGATTTAGACTATACAGATACAGAAACTCATATTGTGAATGTCACTATGAAAATTTCAAAGGAAGATACAATATTTTATACTAAACAATTTTATGTAGAGATAATAGATAGATTCGAAATTTTAAGCGCTACATTTCCAGAAACAATATTACAAGGTAGTGTAGCTCAGTTTATTTTAATTATTCAGAATAACTTAGATGTTTCTGAATCGTTTATACTCTATGTAAACGGTGTTCCTGTTGAGACTAATCTCAATAGTTTAGGACCGGGTATCAATAGAATCGCAGCGGAAGTAATTCCTAGCATAAATCCTTATGACTTTGGAAAAAAATCTTATACGTTTGAATTAAGAGATAGTTTGAATGAGCCTATTGTAATGTACTATTTTGAAGTACAAATGGAACTGTCGTCATTCAATTTAGTACTTTTTTATATTCTTCCTATTTTAATTCCTATAGGCATTATTTTAATATATAAAAACAAAGAGATAAAGAATAAAATGTTAAGAAGATGATTAATGATGATTAACCATAAGCGATTTATTAAAAATGTAATATTTGCTCTTACCCTATTCACAATAATTCTGAGTATCTGGGCTAATTCAATTAACACAAGCAGCATAACAACAATAGACAACGATAATGATAAAATCTTTACAGATTTTAAGATGGATCCTGAAGTGAAAACTGCTAGTAACGGTAATCCACCTTTAAATTACTCGGATATGTCTCAAAACGCGTCGATAATTTATAGATTATTCGAATCTGTTAAATTTAACATAAATGCTTCAAATTTCGCTTACTCAAATTATACTGTCATGCAAATTCATTATTCAAACGGAGTTGTAGATGATTTTGATATGATAAATGTTGGTGGAACAGAAAATTTTACTTATACTTATAAACCAGAATATAACGCTCCATTAGGGTTTCAAAATGTAAGCTTTTTGATATACAATGCATCAGATTCTCTCCTTAGTTCCTCAACCCCGATAACTAACTTCACAATTAATACTAACTATTTCCTAGTATTTGATGAAATAACAAAAACAGAATATAATAGGGGTGATACTCTCGATGTTAATTTAAATGTATTCCCTCAACCCTATGATTTTAATTGGAATGTGTCGATAGTTGACAATGATAACGAGACTTTACAAAACAATTTATTTGACCTTGGTAATAATCTTCTCCATATCTCTATTCTAATTGATAATAGATTTGAATTCTCAAATAAAATCTATTATATTAAACTTAACATGACTGACGTTTCAAATAGTACTACGGAAGCCGCATATCTCCCTTTTATGGTTCTGAATATTTTACCTGAAATTACAATACCTTCAGTTAAAATTTCTAAAAATCCTTTGAAAAGAGCAGAAGATTGCAGAGTAACATTAAATGCAACAGACCAAGATCCAAATACACTTCCCGAAAATCTAACCGTTTCCATGGTAATCCAAACATCTACTGGGGAAATGCTAGCTCCAATTGAATTTACAAATCATAATAATTGGAGTTTCTCAGTTACTTTTTCGGTAGCTGCTAATAAACCAGTAGGCATGTATCAAATACATATCGAAGTTGAAGACCAGTATAATGGAATAGCATCCTATACTACATCTCTAATCATCGAAAATAATCCTCCCAATATTTTAAGCTATTCTGTAAACGGATTGAGCATGAACCAAAGCATAGTTTTAAATTATGGTGAGGATTTAATTTTTAGTTTTGATGTTACCGATGTTGAAAACACAATTGCTTATATTACAGTATCACTTATAGATGCAGAAGCCAATTGGTATAACATCACAAGAGAATATGCGGTTGGTATGAGGATAGCAATTCGTACTGAGGAATTAATAACTGGTATTTGGTACGCTTACATCTCCGCAACTGATATTGATGGTGCTACGACATACCTTAATTCAGATTTTGACTTAGGACCCCAAGAAATCAATGTGTTACCTGATTTAGTAACACCTATTCTGCCTTGGATTGGTTTTTCCTTAGGGATTATACTTGGCGTGTTAGCGGGAGTGGGTATATTATACAAGAAATTTAAAACTAAATCTGTAGATTTGAAAAAAACACAATCTAAAAAATCAGCTCCACAAAAACTCGTAAAAAAAGTGAAGTCAATTCCTTCAAGAAAAAAGGATATAGAAGAAGAAATTGAGAAAGCTGAAGTACAAGACGAACCCTCCTCTAAAGAACCACAAAGAAAAATCAAAAGAAAGTTAAAATAGAAAAAATATTCTTATTCCACGCCTTAAATTTCTTTTTTAATTAGTGTTTAAGCCAAAACATCGTGAAGGCGATATTGAAACTTTCCTAATTTACCTCCATAATTGCCTGCACTAATTTTATTAATATTAGGGACTTGAACAGCAGCGTTAATGCCTAATTTCATAGCTTCTTTGATGATTTCCTCGGATGCACCATCAAGTATTATTTCGTAAACACAATTGTCTTTATCTCCTAATAGGGAGTTGTCAATTTTCTGTCGGAGAGTTGGACATAGTGGATCATTTGTTGATGCGTTTAAAAAGCCGTATTGAGAACCGACTTTTGAACCTGAACGCGCTATTCCGCCTGGAAATGGCGAAATGATATTTTCTAAATTTTTAATCGCTTCAATTGCTTTTTCAGCAGCTTCTAATGTGGCTTTTTGTGTTTCACCATATATCAAAAAATTACCTCCAGCTATTCCTTTTCCGACTTTGAAAACACTCTGTACTTTAAATTCCCCATCCATAACAGGAATTTTCCACGCTTCGAATGGAAAGGATCCTTCAATTTTTTCCTCAAATTTGTCTCCAAAAAATTTTAATTTATACCCCGTCTTGATTTCAAAATCTTTTTCTGGAACGAGAGAGGTATTCAACGCGTCA
>JAGXNZ010000359.1 GCA_019894655.1 Promethearchaeota archaeon
AGGCGACGATTACGAAGGGTTACTCTCTGATCTTGGGAAAGACATGATTAATTTCATTTACTCGAAGTTGTTTGATCCCGATTTCGACCAAAATAAACCCGAAGGAATGCTCGATCAAATAATTTATAGAACAGATTTAATTCAAGAAGCAAGACAATTCTTAAAGTCTACTACATATAATGGATTAGAAATTTTAATTGACGAGACAATCAATTCCGAAGTTTTGACTTTTCTTCAAGATAAATTCAATAAAGGCGAAAAGTGGACCAAATTAGAGAAGATAATTGCTGACGTCGCATCTTTCTATATGGGTGTTAGGGATAATCTTCCAACCGATGATGAAAGAGCCGAATCAATAAAAAAGAAGTTTAATGAAAATAAACAATCTTATTCTACATTAGAGTTCATAAAAGATTTAATGGACGAACTACAACGACAACCAGAAGTGTTAGCGAAAATAATTCCTTCAAGATTATACCATTTTACACAATCTGATTTATCCCAGTTTTGGAAAGGAAAAAAAGCATTTCTTACTAGCGCCCTATATAGAAAAAGGCATCTAAATCCAAATTTTGAATTTAGTGAAATAAATATGAATTTCCTTAAGACAAAGTCTAAGGAGAGGTTTGAAGCAAAATCGTTAGGTCTATTAGAGATAATTAGACAATATAACGAACGTGAGTTGGATGTGTTTGAGTTTGCTGATAAGTTTAAAAATGAATTGGGAAGGATATCAAGTCAGATTAAAGTAACCAATAACGAGTTAAGCGCTTATTTTGGAATGTACGATGGTTACATCTCAGAGGTTATCTCAAAAATAGAGAATTCTGACGATGCTAATTTTGATCCAACTTTTAAATTTAGTAGAGAGGTGTTAAGATCTTTAGTTGGTAATTTGGAGGTAGATAAATATTCTTTTAGAAATATTTTAGAGATTGTTAAAAAATATAATTCCTTAAACCCCGATTTGAAAGATTATAGTAAGCAACAATATACTATTACAAATCCTCACTTCTTTTCAGATGTAATTAAAAATAATGATGCTAGTTATTGGTTTGGTTTCTTTAGTGCTGATGGGTGGGTATCACAGGAAGAACATAGGATTGGAATAGAGCTTAATAGGAAAGATGTTAAAGAGCTTAAGAAATTCGCCGATTTAATTGGATTTGATGAAAGTCGTATATCTCCAAGAACTAAATTCGTGAATTATAGAGGTGAAATTAGAGTTTATGATTCGGACTTTATTGCTTTTGTATGTCGACCTATGGCTCAAGCTTTAAAAAAGGAAGGGATTTACGGTTCGAAATATGAAAGAAAAAGTGTCCCTAATTTTGTAGAGCAAGCAGTAGATCTAGCAAAGGAAGAGGCAGAAAGAGTGGGGATTCATTGGTCTGAGACGGAGTATGGAAGGGTTGCTCATGCTTGGCTTCTTGGTTTCTATGACGGCGATGGCAGTTATAGGGGAGGATATTCTGCAGTTATTTATTCTAGTAGTCAAGATTTATTACATAATATTAAAGATTTGTTTGAGATTGAAAATGATGTAAATACCAAGGTAAACCCGGGAGATCTTGAAATTTGTTTTAATACTTGGCAGGTTTCCAAAGGATTTTGGAGTTTGACTCTTGGTCCAGATGTATTTCGTAGAATACTGAAAAGTTATACAGGGAGTATGCAGAGAAAGCGCCCAAAGATTAATTATGAATTTGGGGATTTTCCTTTTAGATTAAGTGAATACTACGATCCAGCCTTAATTGAAGAACTAATCAGTCAGGGTATCAAAGTTGACGAGACCAAATTGATGGCTATAGTTCAAAATCGGGAAAGTCGAATTGTTTGGTTAGAGATGGGAACTGAAAGAAGAGGCCTTACACATATTTTACTTGGTCATAGTGAAGGGGATAAAAGTTTTAGAAAAATTTTTGGAATATCAGGGGACCCTCAAGTTATCGGCAACTTTATTTTTAATGCTATTAAAAAATATCCGATCCATCTCACGTACCCAAGTCGTTACCCTGGTTCTAAGTTCTATGTTTACCAAATTAGGAGAAAAGGTGACATAAATTATATACATGTTCTAGTCGATGAAGAAGGATCTATTGTTACGGCATTTCCTTCTATGTACGAAAACTAAAATTCTCACAGTCTACTTAAATTTAAATTAGAATTTTTCTTTTCTTTTATTAATTTATGGTGTTTTGATTTTGAGGGTATTTGTATCAGATATTATCGTTAAAAAAGATAAAGATGGCTATGATTACTATTGGGTAGTTGGAAGGCTTCAGAGCGGTGTAGAAGTTATTATCGAGAACCCTTACTTTGATTTTAGGGAATGTATAGGTCGCCACGTTGAAATGCTAATCTCTTTTATGAGGTCTCCCTATTGCGAGCTGGAGAGAGGAATTCAAAACCAAATTTTTTTATCAAGTAAGTATTATTCAGTAGAGCTCATTGACGAGCTTTTAAGTCAAAATGGGGTCGTTTCAACGGGCAATGAGAGAGTTATAGTATTGACCGGTGAACTTATTGATTCATATGTTATCCCCGAAAAATGGGTTTCCCTCACTCAGCGAAAATTGTTTCAACTTTTATACAAGAAGCCATCTGCTCTTAGAACTGAAGATGGGACTTTCCTTCTATACCCCTTTCATTTACGAAAGCGAGTTCCAACTGAGCAAATCCCTCTAAAAGTGACAATGGCGGGAGGTCTGAATTTAGAAGCTTGGACACCAATCCAATAAAGGTCTTTAATGAATAATTACAGAGATAATATGAGAAGCTATGTTTTTATAGATAATTTAATATATTAATTATTAATACAAAGTATTCGTGAGTATTAAAGTCAATCCTGAGAGATAATTCCCTTGATTTAAACGGGCTTGGAATAAAAAAAATTCAAGATATTAATGGTCATTAAATTTAAATTATAAAATTCAATCCTATAAATTATGGAATATGTATGCATTAAAAGAAATACTCACTCTCACTCATTTATGAACGGTAGGAAAGTGTTCGTTGATCTTAAGACTCACTGTCTTGATTTAAATGCTCTTAGACTTAAAGCTATAAAAGATGTTGTTGGACTTGAAAAACTTATCAGCTTACAACGTCTTGAGCTCCAAGGTAATAAGATTACTAAAATAAATGGTCTTGAGACTCTTAGAAGTCTGCAAGAATTATTTCTCAGTTCAAACAAAATAAATAAAATAGAAAATTTAGAATCATTAACTAATTTGGAAAGATTAATTTTAGGGGATAACAAGTTATCTCGTATCCAAGGCTTAAATAGTATTGCTAAATTACGTGAATTGGACCTCTGTTTAAATAAAATTAACGAGATTGAAGGACTTGATACACTATCAGTCTTAGAGAAGTTAGACCTCAGTATTAATCGAATTACTGAGATAAAAGGTTTTGAAAATTTAGCTAATTTACGTGTACTAATTCTCAATAGTAATCAAATTTCTAGTGTTCAAGGATTGGAACATCTTAGTAAACTTGAATATTTGAATCTCAACTGTAATCCTATTAAATCACTTCAGGGAATCACATGTCTTGTTAACTTAAGGGAGTTATATCTTGATAATTCTAAAGTTACTTCCATTGTCAATGAGATTGAAGAACTACCAAATTTAAAATTCCTTTCACTTAACAACAGGTATGGATATATTCCATTTGAAGAATTAAAGTATTTAATCGAAGAGAAGGGAATAAATATATATCCGTTTAAATAATCTTTTTTCTTTCAAGATATTATGAGTAAAAAATACAAGCTTAAAGGAGATCAAAAATTCATCGGAATTGATATTGGGACATCATATGTAAAAGCAGTGATTATAAATGATATTAAAGAGATTATAAGTTCCTTTATTACGCGAACTGGTACATCTATTGTTAATTCAAGCAAACTTGCTTTTGAAAATGTAATATCAAACGCAAAGTTATCTAAATCTGCAATTAAGCATATTACCGTGACAGGATTTGGAAAAGATAAAATAATTTTTGCGGATAGCAATAAAACTGAAATTAGTTGCCATGCAAAGGGTGCTTATCACTATTTTCCTAAGAAGATTACAGTTATCGATATAGGAGGACAAGACACTAAAGTTATTAAACTTGATGATAAGGGAAAAATAATAAGGTTTAAAATGAATAGAAAGTGTGCAGCGGGTACAGGGGCATTTATTGAGGAAATTGCTTATCGACTTGATATCCCTCTTAAAGAACTGAATAATTTAGCGACCGAATCCACAAAGAATGTTCCTCTTGCGAGTTATTGCACTGTTTTTGCAAAAACAGAAATCATAACCCGTATTAAGGAAGGTGAAAAAGTTGAGGATTTAATAAAGAGTGCATTTGATTCTGTAATAAGGAGAATTATTGAGATGTCTGAATTAGAGGGCAATCTCGTGCTTACCGGTGGACTGATAGCTTATAATAGCATAATTGGGGAAATTTTAAAAAAAGAAATAAGAACAGAAATTTTAATTCCTCCTAATCCTCAACTAATAGGAGCTATTGGAGCTGCATTATTTGCTATAGAAAAGTATAATTTATAAGGAAATTAACTGATAAAACAGAATGAAGGATAAGTTAATGAAAATTAGCTTAGTAAAAATACTTTAAATTTATGTAGAGTTGTAATTAAAATGCCAAATAAAGAAATAATTTGTGATAACTGCGGAGAAAATCCTAACGATCATATATATGATTGTTATGAGTGTAGAAATGAAATTTGCGATAATTGCGCTAATATTTGCGATAATTGTGATGAAAGTTTCTGTGATGGTTGTTATCGTGATCACAAAAAAGCCTGTAAATAAATGAGAGGGAGTCACATCCTCTTCATCTTTTTTCCGAATGAGAAGAGAATTTTTAGTTGATTTTGTTTCTATCAATTACTTTTAGTTCCATTACAATGTTTCCCCAACCACCACACCTTAAACCTATATCAAAGCAGCTAGCCCTCTTGAAACGCATTTCATTTGGATCTACTCCAGCATATATTAATTCTAGTGCAGAATGAATTAGGGTATTTAAGACAGATAACGCATAAATACAAATCTTTTTTGGTGATAATTTAGTAAGAAGATTACCAGTCCCGTCAAAATAAAACTTATCACCTACTTTATGTTGAGTATTACAGCCATGTGATTCTAATACTTCAATTATGATGGTTTTATTCAATAGGGGAATTGATTTTGAGAGAATTTCTAAATTATTTGGATTCTTGAGAAAAATTTCTAAATCTTCATCATTATAATCCAGTCGTTCCTTAATTTCATTCTTCATATCTTCACTTATATTCATATGAAACCAACATTACCTTAATTATTGTTAATTTAGTACTAACTATTAATTCCATTTGTTGTTATATAATTTTCGTTAAATTTTAACCCAACGTAATATAAGTTAAGTTGAGAAAAATTTTGAAGCCACTTATTGTTTATTTGGTTAAATTAGGGAAGAAATTCTTAATATGGGTTTACAGTTTTAACTGATAAATAAAGAAACATTAAGCAAAGCTAAGATTATTGAAAAAACAATTATAATGAAAATTTCAATCAATATTCCTGATTTTTTATAAGCCCGTTTAGGAAGCCAATTAAACAGTTTTAATCTTACCCAATCGACAATTTGATGC
>JAGXNZ010000360.1 GCA_019894655.1 Promethearchaeota archaeon
ATAATTGGAATAGCGTTTTATTGCGTACCGATATTGGAGTAAAAGTCTTCAGTGATGCCGTTAAAACTAAAAAAATAATTACTTCGGATAACATCGATCTTCTTAAAATTGAGAAAATTGCTTTTAGAAAGAAAACAAGAATCACACAAATTGACGAAAAAACATTAAACACCATGCGATTAATGGATATCTCTGAATTCGATATTAAAACATACACATCCCTGATGTCCTTAGGACGAGCAAGCGAATCGTTGTTAAGTGAAGTTATGAAAGTAGATAAAAGCATAGTTATAAGCTCTCTAAAAAGTTTAAAGCAACGTGAGTGGGTTATATCATCTAATGGAATTTACATCTCCGTTGACCCATCTCTGGTCATTAATAACGAGATTAGTAATCTTAGAAAAATATTCTTGGAAAAAATTGGCATACTCAATAGCGAAGTTCTCCCAAAATTAGAATCAATGTTTGTACAAAATAATATTAATCAAACGCGACATAAAAAAGAGCTGTAATCAACACAAAGTTTCAAAAAAGAAATTCTATAATATAAGAAAAAAAAAAAGATTTAAATGTTAATTTTTTTAAAAGCTTAATCAAGTCCTATCCTTGAAGCAAATTTTACGATAAGGAATATTATTAATGCTATTATTATAAAATTGATCGCTGCTGCTATGAAATTTCCTATCCCAAATACACCAAGTTTGAGACCCGCAATATTTTCAAATCCAGGTATAAAGATTCCGATTATTGGAGTTATAATGTCTTGAGATAAGGAAAGGATTAGAGCGTTTATAGCAAGACCGATTATAAAAGCAGATGCAAGACCAAGAACTTTGTATTTTTTTATGAAATCCAAAAATTCCATCGCGAGATTTTTTGGTTTTTCTTTTGGTGGTGCTGGTGGTGGAGTCAGTAGTTCTCGAATTTTTGTTAATTCTTCTAACATTTCATCTTCTTTTGCCATTTTAACCACATTCCAATATTTTTTTTTTAAATTAGATTCTATTTTAATTTAAAATTGTTTAATTTAATCAAAGTTCAAATTATATTTACTCTGATATTACTTAAATCTTGCATTTATAATCTATGAGATAACATAGATTTTTGTGGTCCTTCCTTTTGATCAGATTCAGCTTTAATTTGAACTTTAGATGAACTTCGAACATTAACACTATAAATTCCTCTAATGCTGATTTCTACAACGAGTATTTTGTAAAAAAAAAATAAAACTTCATCATTATTAACAATTCTTTTTTCCTTTAGTCAAAAATTATTTAATTCCTAATTAATTTCATTTACTTATGAGTAATGACGGATTTATTCAGTTTAAAGGCGATGTAAATACCGATAGAATTAAATATATTGCTGATCCTCAACTGAGAAATATTGTAAATGTGTCTATCGCCTTAGCACGGCCTCTTTTGGTAAAAGGGGAACCCGGCACGGGAAAAACGCTGTTATCTCATGCTATTGCCGAATCTTTAGGGAAGAAATTAATTATATGGAATGTAAAGAGCACAACAGAAGCAATAGATGGAGCGTATATGTATGATACGGTCCAAAGATTAAACGACAGCCGATTTGGTAACGACGATCGAAATGTAGATAATGTAAAAGATTATATTACTCTCGGACCATTAGGGGATGCTTTTGATTCAGACGAGCAAGTTGTATTACTAATTGATGAAGTTGATAAAGCTGACATTGAATTTCCTAACGACCTTTTACAAGAGTTAGATGTTATGGAATTTTATGTCAAGGAAACTAAAGAGTTTGTTAAAGCAAAAACTCGACCCATCGTTATTATTACTTCAAACAACGAAAAAGAACTTCCTGATGCGTTCTTACGTAGATGTGTATTTCACTGGATTGAATTTCCATCTAAGGAATTTATGACAGAAATATGCAATCTTCACTATCCTAATTTGCGGCAAAATCTATTAGAACAATGCCTTAAACATTTTTATGCATTGAGAGCAATCACTAAACTGAGAAAAATGCCATCGACATCGGAACTCCTTGATTGGATCGGCGTTTTGTTAAAAAGTGGAATAACTCTCGAAGAATTGAAGGGAGGTATACCTTTTCTTGGTGTGCTGCTTAAAAAAGAAAAAGATCTTGAAGTTGCTTTAGAAAAAATAAAGTTTCCAACCTAGGAATCCTTTCGAAACTATATCGACTTACTATATCCTAAAGAAGCATTAAAGCTTCTCAGATATTATATTTTCATAAATTCCGTTTTCTTTTTAAAATATAAAAGAGATATTTATTAGTTTTAGATTTTCTCTATAAATTGCGACACTTTACATTAAAAATAATCTCTATTCATATTATAATTGAAAAATGAGGTGAAAAATCATGAGTGAAAAAGAAAAATTTATTCTGTATGTGCAAACCAGTGATGATCCTGAACGCCAGTATTCGCCACATGTATTAGCACAGACCGCTAAAGCAATGGATGTTAAAGCACTTATATATTATTTAGGTCAAGGATTAAGGATATTAAAACCTGGCAAAGCAGAGGAGATTAAAGCGGGAAACTTCCCTACGCTCAAGGAAATGTTTGAAAAAACACTTGCGGAAGGTATTGAAATTTTCGTGTGCGAAGCTTCAAAAAGAATGTTAGGATGGGAATCAGTTGAATTAATTCCAGGATTGAAAATCGTTGGGGCAGCAACCTTGAACGATTTAGTGTTAGAAGCCGATGCTACAATGTGGTTTTAATTTTTTCAAATATTTAGTATAATAAAGAAAGATAAACTATCGAAAAAAAAATGGTTTTAAACGAGCATTCAATTCAATGTTCGTTCGAAACCTAATATTTTGTTAAGTTAGCAAAAAAACTTAATGCTTCTCCAAAAAGCTAATATTATTATATTAATTTTATTCTAGTATACAGAATTGAAGTGAATAAAACTTAATTGAATGTTTATTGAATACTTTTATTATTTAAAGGAAAGATTGCCGGTTAGTATAACAGAATACATGGCCTTGATGGAAGCGTTAAATAAAGGCCTTATCCACAATATGGTTGAATTTTATTACATATCTCGCTCAATCCTTTGCAAAAATGAACACCACTTTGATATGTACGATATTGCCTTTGCTAATTTTTTCAAAAATGCTGTCATTAAATTTCCCGACGATATAAAACAAGAGATATGGGACTGGCTAAACCAGGATATTACCATTCCCGAATTAATCGAAGGATTGAAAATTCTTTTAAGAGAATACCAGCAATACCTAAACATTGATGATCTCCAGCAATTCCTTGAAAGTTTATTAGATAAATTAAATAAAGATTTAGATGGAAATATATTAATAAACGCACCTGAAGACGTCAAAGCTGAAATTTGGGATTGGCTGCAAAAAAATATGGACCTGTCACAAGTAGATGGTAATTTTCAAGAGATGTTAAGCCAATTTTTTAACATCGAAGAAATGCAAAAGCAATTCGAAGACCTTATGCAAAGACAAGACGAGGAACATAACGGTGGGGACCATTGGGTAGGAACCCAAGGAACATCTCCGTTTGGAAATTCGGGACAAAATCCAATGGGGATGAGGGTAGGAGGATCATCAGGGATGCGCATGGCTGTTCAAATCGCCCAAAAAAGAATTTTTTCTGATTATAGAAAAGATATCGTACTTGACACTCGACAAATAAAAGTCGCGCTTAAACGCCTTAAAAAACTCGAGGAAATTGGAAAATTTGACGAGTTAAACATGGATAAAACGATCGATATGACCGCGAAAAATGGTGGAGATATCGAAATTATTTTCGAAAAACGCCGCAAAAATAACGTAAAACTCGTTCTTTTAATGGATGTTGGAGGAAGTATGAGCCCTTACGCTCATCTGGTTAATCTACTATTTTCTGCGGCTAATAGTATGTCTCATTGGCGTAAGTTTGTTCCCCTGTACTTTCACAATTGCATATACGATAAATTGTATTTTAATGGACGCCGAAACCCAGAAGAAGCTATAGATTTTGAAGATTTCCTAAAAAAGTATGATAATAAGTATAAAGTAGTGGTTGTCGGCGACGCAGCTATGGCTTCATGGGAATTGACGGAAAAATATGGCTCAATTTATTACTATCATCGAAATGAGATGCCGGGTATCTATTATATCAGAGAAATTGCGAATCATTTTAAAAACAGTGTTGTTTGGTTAAATCCCGAGTTAATTCGGTTGGAGTGGGTGCCATGGACGAGGAAAATAATTTCAAGCATTATCCCTATGTATAACTTGACCGTCGAAGGAATTGAAGAATCGATGGACTACCTAAGAACAGGTGGGAAAAATCAATATACAACAGTCCAGATACTAAAAGGATTGGCTTATTAGGGGGAATTATTTCTTGTAATTAGCTTTTTTTTTAAATCCTAATAAAATAATCACCATAGAAAATAATGTTCCTAATTCTAAGATTAGAGCACCA
>JAGXNZ010000361.1 GCA_019894655.1 Promethearchaeota archaeon
ATCAATCGGTTATTCAAATTTGGTTCTTTTAGGTACTTGCCAATATATAACATTGGAACAATAAACAAAATCAGTTCGATAAAAGAACTAAAAATAATAAAATACGGATTGGCTAAGATATCATCAATAGCAGCTAAGCTAAATGAAAAAAGCACAAATACGATAACTGCTATAATTGTTACAAAATTCATTAGAAGAAAAGCCGCTGCGGTCATACCAATAGAAGTGAAGCTACCCCATAAGGTCTCTTCTTTTAGATTCAACAGATCATCCTGTGATAGTTTCTTTCTTAATGGCCTAGGAGGTCTGAAACTGTAAGGCTGATAATAATTTGGAGTGGGTGTAACTAAGGATATTGCGTCTTTACGAGGAGGCATCCTCATATGTGTGTTGATATAAATTAGGTCTACGCCACATTTGGTGCAAAATTTGACATTCTTAACTTCAGGGATTTTAGTTCCACATATAGGACAAAACGACCATCTTAGCTTAATTTCGTTCGAGTTGTCTATTTTATCATTCTCATTCATTCTTACAACAAACTAAGATTTCATGATATATTTGTTTTAGTTTTATTATTATTTCTGGTTTAAAAGGATAACGCGTTAAAAATAATTATGTCATTTTAATGTGTAAAGTAGCAAATTAGTGTCTGATTTTCCCACTTAATAGGGTTTACAAATCCATATCTTTCGAACTGGATGGGCTTATTCAAGGGTACGTTTTGAAGATTTTTCTCTCCATAACCCATAGACACTGTTCCATCCGGTTTAATGATCGAAACTTTTACATTATCTTTTTTGGGCACCCAATGTATTATACTGTAATCCCGATTTAAATCAAAACTGTGGAAAAGAGCGTCTATTCTACTTTCGGATACCCTTATAGATGTTATCGTTATATTTAAGAAATCTTTAAGGCGTAATATTTGGCTTGCATTGAGTTTAACCATATCTTCCCGAGATATTAGAATCAGCAACCTATTATTTATAGCATCAACTCTAATTTTTCTCCTTCCTTTTTCTGGATCGGTAGGTTGTAGCATAGGTTCAGCTACGAAGGTTGAAAATGGAACATCGCTAATTTCAATAATCGCTGGTTCTTCTACAAAGAAATATCTATTTGATTGCTCGTCAATAATATCTTTATTCTTTGAATATAACCAGTTTACCGAAAAATTTATAGCATTAATAGATAATCCTAAATCTAATAGAGAGTCTTTTAAAGCTTTTGGTTCAATACCTCTCATTTTTAACGATTGGAGACTCCACGTACGAGGATCATCCCACCCGCTATAGGTGCCATTAGCTATATTGTTTCGAGCTTTAGTTTTACTCAAAAGGTTTTCTTCATTTTTACTCAAACCCGAGAAGTTTAAGCGTCCGTAATGTATAAACTCCGCTTTTTTCCATCTGAAATGTTCCCATATAAAATCTTCTATTAAATCCTCTTTAATTAAATCAGATCCTCTAAGTATGTGAGAAACACCAATAAGATAATCATCAATTGCCCAAGAAAACTCCAACATCGGCCAAACCAAATATTTAGTACCTACCCGTGGGTGTTCTGCCTCGGAGATTCTCATTATAATTTGATCCCTTTGTGCAGGATCCTTATGCTTCATCCCAGTTTTCAACCTTACAACAACTTCCGTTTCATGATATTTCCCTTTTAACATTTTCTCCCATTCTTTTAAGTTAAAAGTTAAGGTTTGATTTCTATGTGGACAATCTTGCTTACGATCTTTGTACATATTTTTAAATTCAGCTGCGGTGCAAAAGCATACATATGCCATATTGTCCTGAATAAGTTTTTCGCAGTATTCGTAATAAATTTCAAGTCTATTGCTTTTATAATAAACTTTTGAATAAGTAATTTTTAACCACTTTAATCCATCCTCTATTAACCCATAGGCTTCTGGGAGAACATATTTAGCTTTCGAGGTATTTCTTAATGATTTTGGACTTCCAATCGTGTCATCAAAGAAAAGGATTAAGTCTCCGTTGTATCTTTTGGTATATTCACTGTTCAAGACCACCATTCTTGCATTTCCAATGTGTAAAGCCCCACTTGGGTATGGTGCTAAACGCATCACGACTTTATCGTAATTCTGAGCATTAGGTAATTCGGGTAACACTTTCTTTTCTTCCTTTGGTGCCTTTTTCTCTAAAGCATCTGGTTTTAACTCAAGTAACTTTGCTTGTTGTTCTTGAAGAGATAATTTGGTAATTTCTAAGGCGATTTCATCAAGAATCGGTTTTATTCCTTTTATTTGAGATCTGAGCTCCGGGTATTGTCCTATCAGTTTTCCTAATACAGCTTTTACATTTGGTTTACCTCCAAATTTCACTGAATTTTCAAGGCATAAAGTCCATAACAATCGTTTTATTTCCGAATTTTCCACTGTTTAAACCTCTCTATGGATTATTAATATGGATGTATAAAATTATAAGCTATTTGAGTATTAATAATAAACCTTATCAAAAAAAATAAATCATTATTAAGGTGAATAATAGCATAAAAACATTGTAGCGTTTGTAATTAAAAAGAAAATTTTGGTGTTTAGAATTTATTATCGTGGATACATACTTATTAGGCTAAAAATAATTGGAACTGAATGGGAAGTTGTAAAAAGATTAACAAATTTAAGATCGAATAATCCAGATGAAGACTGGGAAGTAACTTACACAACTCCAGTTTACGGTGGATGGGATTTAGTAGCAGAATGCAATTTTACTAAGCTTCAAGAACTGGATAAAATATTAGCTTACATTCGCGTTGATGATGATTTGTCTAAATGGATCGAAGAAACTACTACATTAGTATCTAGTAAGCCCGATTATCCAAGGTAACTAAGATAATTAGATTAATTAAATATGAAAAGTTTTAACATACTGTGAAATAAAGTATTTTAACTTAAGCCCAGTGGTCTAGTGGATAGGATTTTTTCCCACCAAAGACGCTTGCCTGCGAAGCAAGTGATCAGGGGTTCAATCTTCTTAAAACTTCTTAAAGAAGGAATAAGTCCCCTCTGGGCTACTATACCTCTAATTTACATATTGTAAAACTTCATCAATTGACTTAATTCTTATTAAATTAGGTATATTAATTTCTTTTTCGTAGGGGAACTCATAATCTCTTTCTTTTAAGATAATTTGCATACCTACTCTATTAGCGCCGATTATATCGGCAGCCTCATCACCCACCATTATACAATGTTCTGCATCGTTTTTCGTTAATCCCATTCTCTTTAAGGTATGAAAAAATATGTCTGAAATAGGCTTTCTTTTACCAAACTTAGCAGAAGTCACAATAACATCAAAATACTCCTTCATTTCGTTATTTTTAAGTAGATTTTTTATAGTTTTATGATTAGGATGATTGGATATAAGCCCAATTTTTAAGTTTGATATTTTAGATAAAGTTTCTAAGGTAAACTTCGTTTTATCATCGGGTTTCCATTCTTCTTCTTCACAAGAATGATACAACTCTGCAAGTTTTTCTAAGAAATTTTCTTTTATTTTCTCTTCTTGAATTTCATACCCTTTTTCTTTTAGAATGTCTAATGCCGTTTTAAACAATAAAGTGGTTGGGAATTCATCTTTTGTTTTCATTGCTAATTTAAAATAGGTAGCTCTCTTTTTGTTGAAAATTTTCATAAAGTCTTCTAGAATTTGGTCATTCTCTTCTATTATTTTTTCTTGTTTGAGGACTTTAATAGATTTTGACATTCCTCTCTTGAAACAATCAAAGTATTTCTCAACTGAGGGATTCTCAAAAGAAAATAGTGTAAAACCAAAGTCGAATATAATTCCCCTTACTTTCATTCTAGATATATAAATTACTTGAAGGAATATTAAGCTATCTCTCTAAGATTTTTAATGAGAAATTACCTTATATTAATAATTTAATAGATATATAAAAAATTGAACAAAATTATTATTTTTATTAAGATAATGTCGATGGATAAGTGGCTAGATGATGACGAAACCAAAGAAAATAGAAAAAAAAGAAATGAAATTTATACCAGCTTATCAAATGTAGAAAAAAATGATTTAAAGCAACAAAAAATCCGCGATTTGGTAAAAAAAGACGAAATTACTAATAGTATTGACAAAAGTAAAAAGGGATTTTTAACTAAAGTTTTAGAGTTTAAAGATTGGTTGGATAATCGAACATATATAAAAGGAGACATTGAAAGAATTCAAACGTGGGTAGAGAATCTATACTCCATGATTGATGCAAGCATAAATTTCCATAATAACACTAAATTTAAAAATGGAGAAAATACCTTGATTAATAGCTATAAATCCATACCAGTCAAATTTTTAGATGAAAAGACGCGGATTGCATTAAGTAAAAAGTTGAGAGGAATCAAGAAAACTAACTCAGATAATTATTATTTGCGAAAGTTAAATACTATCGTTAAAGAAAAATTAAAAGACGCGGAATATTATGCAATCTTAAGAGACATATTAGAGAGTTGAATTTTATTTGAAATTAGTTTGTCCAATCGCAGGCGTAGGAAAAAGACTTCAGCCATTTACCTATTCAAAACCTAAAGCGTTTCTTAAAATTGCTGGAAAAAGATTAATTGACCACATACTAATTAAATTAAAAAGAACGTTCCCAAAAAATACAGAAATTGCTTTTATTGTTGGCTATAAAAAGCGACAAATAATGGAATATATTAACGAACATTTTTCTGATTATTTTAATCTTGAATTTATCGAACAGAAACCACTTGGCTATTTAGCAGATACTCCATTCTTTAGCGGTCTTGGAGATGCTATTTTATTAGCAAAGAATTTTGTTAATAATGACGATTGTTTCATCTTTCTAAGCGATAGGCTTCCAATGGAAGACTATTCTTCAATTTTATTAACCTATCACCAAGGCGAATGTGATGGAGTAATAAATATTAAAAAAGTTGATAATCCTAAGTTTTATGGAGTTACGGTAGTAGACGATGATGCTAAAATAAAAAGAATAGTGGAAAAACCACAAGAGTTTATTTCTGATTATGCTGTTTCTGGAGCTTACCTTATTGGGAAAAAATTAGTCAATAGACTTTTTGAGCTTTTAGAAGAACAAAATAAGGTTGAACTCGAAAACGGGAAAGAACATCTCTTTACTCCAATAATAGAACAGCTTATTAGCGAAGGGATCGTGTTTAAAGGTAATATAATGCAGAGTGAAATATTGGATTTCGGAAGACCAGAAACGTTACTTGAAGGAAATCGATACTTGTTATCTGAAACTAAATTAAAGGATCCACTATTTGAATCAAAATTCCAAACGGGAAATATTTTAGACTCTAAAATCGTTCCTCCGGTTTTTATAGGAAAAAATGTGAGCATTAAGAATTCAGTAATAGGTCCTAACGTTTCTATAGGTGATGATTTACATCTCGAAAAATGTATCCTCTCCGAATCTGTAATCGGAGATGGAGTATTCTTAAGAAAAATCATTTCGTCTAACAGTATCATAGGAGATTACTCGATATTGGAGGACCTAATAAAGAAAAATATAACAATTGGAGATTCTTCTTATATTACGACTTCAAAAATAAAGTCTTTTTAAGGATATTAAAAAAAAATCTCATTATAAAAAAAAAGATATTAGTTAAATTTAGGGCGTTTATCTTGCCAAGGTGAGACTTCTTCAAACGCTTTTGAGACTTGAAGTACTGTTTTTTCATCAAATCGCTTACCAACAATTTGCATTCCTACTGGTAAATTAGAAGTAGTCCAACCAGAGGGAATTGATGCAGCAGGTAATCCTGTCATGTTAAAAGGGTATGTATATGTCATCCAACTCATAATGCTTAATGATTTTTGACCAATTGTTGGAAATGTCGTTCCAGTTTCTAACCAACCTGGTTTAATTGCAGGGCATGGCAATGTTGGTGTAATCAGCACATCATAATTCTTAAAATATTGATACATCTCTTCGTAAACTCGCTTTCTTTGTTCTCTAGCCTTTCCAATATTCATAGAAGTATTATCTAAACCTAATTTTATTGAACCAATTAAATATGGGCTAAGGTCTTCAGGTCTATTATTAAAATCATTTTGTAAATCATAGGCATAACCAACACTAACCTCTGTTTTAAATGAGGATTCAGGTTTTCTTATTTTTAAGTTTGCCTCTTCTACATCCCAATCAAATTGCTCAAACTTTTGAATACCATTAAGAACGCTCTCTTTAACTTCTTCTTCAAGAATTTTACCAAAACCTAAGGTCATTGAATAACCTATCTTTAATTTTTTAGGTTTATCCTCAAGTATTTTAACATAATCGATGTCGTCGTCAGGGAAAGAATTATTATCCGCGGGATGATGACCTTTCATAACATTTAACATAAGAGCTGCATCCTTTACATATCGTACAATTGGACCGTAATGGTCCATAGAGTAAAATACGATGCCAATCCGGGGATAGCTAGGAATGCGACCAAAAGTAGGTTTTAAACCGTAAACCCCACAACAGCTACTGGGAATTCTAATTGAACCTCCTCCGTCCGATCCTAAGGCTAATGGGCCTATACCGCTGGCAACGGAAGAAGCAGCACCGCCACTAGAACCTCCTGAATTTCTATCTAAATCCCATGGATTTTTTGTTTCTCCAAAGAGTTTATTGTTTGTAAGAGCGATGGCACCAAACTCAGGTGTATTTGTTTTACCAAGTATGACACAACCAGACGCTATTAATCTTTGAACAGCGATATCATCCTGTTCTGGGATAAAATCTTCATACAATTTTGAACCAAATGTAGTTCTTATCCCTTTGGTCTGCATTAAATCTTTGATTGATGTCGGAATTCCATGCAATAATCCTAATTTTTCGCTTCTTTTAACTGCTTCGTCTGAAATTTTTGCGGTTTCTCTTGCTAATTCAAAAGTGGAAGTACAATATGCATTTATAAGAGGATTGATTTTTTCAATTCGTTCAATTATTGTTTCAGTAATTTCAATTGATGTTAATTCTTGAGATTTGATTTTTTCTCGCATTTCAAAAGCCGACATAAAGCAAATATCTTCTTTATTCATAGTATTTTACCTCAGTAGAATTAATTTTAATATATAGTGATTACTTGAAGTATTTAATATAAATTAATTTCTTTATTTTTATGAAAATAAATGTTCATTTCCAAAATCAAATTTTTAAGTTTAAAAAAATTATTATTCTGCAATTTACTACAGAAAATATTCTACTAAAGAAACTATCGTAGAACCTAAAAACGAATTTTGATGTGAAAGTGAATCAAAAATTAAAAGTAATTTGTATAATAGGAATTTTAAATTTCGTTATCTTCAGTTCATGTTTTAGTTTAATTGGTAAAGCAACTCCAGAACACGATATTGGTTTTACTGAAGGAACCGAATTAATTTGGGAGATTACAGAACTAGACTTAGAAAGTTTTAGAAATATTTTCGGATTTGATCCTAACTTCGAATTAGCAGATCAAATAAGAATGATTATAAGGGAGCTCAGTAATTCTTTAGGATCTTGGGTTATATCTGTAGAATTTTGGGATTATAAGACTGATTGGGGATTGAGTGGTGACACATTTAATATTTTTATCAGTTTAAATCCTGCTTTTTATGATGACTATCTATTCTGTCTTACACCAGTAGATGATTATTTAGACCGAGTTTTATTAACTCTACCTTCTGAGTATTCTAGAAGTGGTTTATCAATATTCAAACAAGGTAAAAGCGATACAGGAATGGATTATCTATGGGAAAAGGAATTTGATACAAGAGGGATTCTAACAGTGGAAACTTATTACGATGAAGATGACGAAGTAATAATAAGAAGTGAAGGGAAATTTCGGATTATTCCTTTTGGTGTAACCTTTATCGGGTTTATAATATTGGCGATTATTGGCATAATAGTTGTTTCTATAAAAAAGAAAAATCTCAGAATTAAAATTGGATAATCATTAACATACTAATTATAAGGTTTTATTGTAGAACATTAAAATTTAAAATCTTTTTGATACTGTTTATACCCAATTTGCCAAAGCTTTAATCTAGGTTTATTTACTTTACTATCCACTTCAACTCCAGGTCGAGGATGGTCCATAATACTATGATAACGCTCATAGTATTCTTCAATATCTGAAACTCCTTCAATTATATTTAAAATGGCTTTTTCTGTAAAATAAAGGATTAAGTCTGGTTTAATTTCAGGCTTAATTTTTGTCATTTCTAGCGATTGTTCATTCTTTTTGAATAAATAAAAGTTAAGTTTGATAATTTCATCATTAGTGGATTGCTCAGTGATACTATATTCCCAACATGCATTTACGTGTAAATGTCTCATTAAGTCTAATTGATTTGGAAAAAATTCTTTTAATTTGGTATATAGTTTATCAGGTTCCATTGTGTCTGAAATTTATTTAATTTTTTCTAAATTCAGCGGAGTACCATCGTATATATATTTTCCATAAACTAACTCTTGAGGATAATATTTACAACCGGCAGGATAGGCAGAATCTTTAATTCCTCCTAGAGAAACCGTGATGTCAACAAGCATAGGTCTTGCATTAATATAAATATTTGCAGCTTCTAATTGATTCTTAAAAATCTCAATATTGTTCAAATTAGAAGTGTAAACTACTGCTCTCATACCATAATTACTTGCATTTGCTAA
>JAGXNZ010000362.1 GCA_019894655.1 Promethearchaeota archaeon
CCCTTAGATCCATCAAACATCACATATATTATTTATTTCTGGGTTATCATTGCAGCTATTATCGGAATCTTTGGTGGAATGATAGGGAATTTCGTGAAAGTAGGTAAATATTCTAAATTAAAAAAGGCGTATTAAAGCCTTTCCTCTATTTTTTTTTATTTTTATTTTTAGATAATTTTAAACACAAATACCAATTACAAAAGTAAATGAGTCAGCTTAATGTATTATTAATGAAAATTAATCGTCTTTTTAACCATTTTTTGAATCAAAAATTAATTAAAATATGTATTTATGTAAGTTTAATTACTTTTTTACCTGGACTTCTTATTGGGGTGCTAATCGCGTGTTTTTTTGGTCCAGAAAGTTATAACATAATTGACAATTACATTAGTGATTTAGGGTCAATTCGCTATACTCCCGCTCCTTTCGTTTTAGATGCTATAGCAATAACAACTGCTTGCTTTCTTGTCCCTGTCTTCTTCTATATAACAAAAATAATAGTTTCAGATACAAAAAGTATTATTTTTAATTCAAATGAGTCTATTTTTAAAAGAATTTATTGCATAAACATCAATTTACTCGCTTTTTTTGGTTTACTTTCGCTCCTCTCAGGAGCAGTCGGATTGTTTGGGATTGGGTTATTTAGCGAAGATAGAACTACCGAGTTAGGATTACATTATACTTTTTCAATTATAGTTTTCGCAGGATTAGCTTTTGGAGCGTTATTTAACGGTATCGCAATACTATTCAAATTAAAAAGAACAATGTTTCCGAGACTGATAGGGCTCTACATGATGGTAGTTCCATTAGCAACAGCGATCATGTTTTTATTTCCACCTAATTCAATGACAAGACCCTTTCTTGAATGGATGATGCTTCTTGTAGCTTTTCTCTGGTTAATCCCCGAATCGGTTCTTATATTAAAAAATTTTAAGTCAACTTTGACTTAGACTGGGTTAATTGAAAAAATAATTGTAATTCTATAATACGCTAAAACATTCTAAATTATCCAAACTTCTTTAAAAAAATAGAATTTAGAGAAAATAATAAGAAAAAAGAAAAAAAAATTTATTTATATTTTTGTATCTTAACGATGTTGTAGATGTTTTCGATTGTCGTCAGAAATGTTATAGCTATGAGAACACCAAGAATTCCTCTATACAAACCATAAGCCTCCACAGGAATCCCAACATGTATCCACGGTTCTGAAAAGAATGGAAAAATCTCAGGTCGATTCATTAAAATACCTATAAGTGGAATTACTGAAAGTTTTAACGGAATTATTAATGCATGTAGAACTTGGTGAGTTTTAGGTCGCCGATTGCCGATTATCCCTCGAGATATATTTAATGAAGATTCAAGCATCGTAATTAATCCAAAAACCCTTAAAATCATCAAAAAATCTGGGAAAAACATGTAAGTTGGAAAAGGTTGGGATAAAAGCACGATACCAAATACTAAACCAATTCCTCCTCCGATGATTTCTCCTGCCGGCTTAATGAAAGGTTTTAAGGGTTGTTTTAAGGTTTTAGAAGCAGAAAAATCTTCTCCACTTTCCTTTTCCCTTAATTGCTTCATTAATTCTTTCTCCTTTTTAGACTTAAAATCTTCGGGAAAGTAGCCTTCCATAGACAAAGCCACGAATACAATACTGACAATCGTAAAAGAAAGTAGAAGACCTGTTTGAATTCCGGTAATTAATCCTCCAACTAAAGATTCAAATGAACCATTTCCAGTGAAAATACTGATTGTCAAAGAAATTATGACTAATCCTACAATTACAGCGAACACGGTAGAGAGGGCTTTGACATAGTAAGGCCATAGTTCCTTAGTTATGTAGTATTTGGGCTCACCACGCCGTTTATATTCTTTTGCGATATTTTGTGGAGTACCCATATGATCTATTGCTAAATCAACCGATTTTTTGTCTGGTTGCCCCGTCTCTGATAATTCAGCTGCTTTGCTCCATAAGTGTTCTTCCAAATCAGCCAATATCTCTTTGTGTTCTTTTGTATTTTTGAGCCATTCAGGAAGACTCTTCTCAATTTCCTTAATATATTCTCTCACGGAATATTCTATGCTATTTTCATTCATTTTTTAAACCTCTTTCAACTAATTCTTTTTCGATATAGTGCCCACATACATCGCAATATTTCGTTAAATTTTGAATATCAATTTTATTGGCACATGCGGGGCAATATAGATATTTGTTTTGTTTCAAATGAACACTTACGTCAAATAACGGTGCGATTGCTTCAGTGAGTATCGAATAAAACCCTGATAAATAGTTGTATATTTTCTCTCCATAAACTGTAATGTAGTAGAATTTTCTCTTCCTTCCTTCTTTCTCTCTTTCAGATTTTATTATCCTATCATCTTCAAGTTTTCTTAATATAGGATAAAGCGTACCTTCTTCAATTATTAGTTTTTGATGCGTTTGTTCTAGAAGATCTTTCGAGATTTGATATCCATGTACACCATTTTCTCCATATTGAGTGATTATAGATAATATACTAAGCGTTGAAATTCCCCGATTTATTTCGGATTCAAACTTAGAAGCATATTCTTGGAACTCAGTGTCCATTCCTTTTACTTTTTTAATCAATTTTTATTGCACCTTTTTCAAAATAGTATTTATTTTATAGTATCTTATCAATACTATATTATATATAGTATATAAATCTTGGTATTTCTTATATTTTCTAAAATAAAAATTTATTACTAATCATAATTTCTAAGGAAATAGAATAACGATGGATTTGACTAAGAATCTTAGAGGTAAGCTTGAGAACCTTTCATCCTTTTTAAGAGATAAAAATGTGATAATTGCATTTTCTGGAGGAGTCGACAGTAGTTTATTAGCGTTTCTTTCAAAAAAATATGCTAAAAAAGCACTACTTGTAACTGAAAAATCAATCCTTTACCCTGACGATGAAATTCAATTAACTAGTGAATTTGCAAAACAATATGACATAGCACATTTGATAATTGAGCGTAATCCGTTAAATGACGAAAAATTTTGTGCCAATCCTAAAAATCGGTGTTATATCTGTAAAACAGGTTTATATGAGGATATCATAAAAATTAAGAAAGAAAAGAATTTTGATATAATATTAGATGGATCAAATCTAGACGATTTATCCGATTATAGACCCGGAATGCAAGCATTAAAAGAGTTAAATATAACTACTCCTTATATAGATTTCAAAATAAACAAACAAGAGATTAGAGAGATATGTAAATACTTTAGCTTAGAAGTACAATCGAAACCTTCAATGGCGTGTTTTTCGTCGCGTATACCTTACGATCAAGATATCAATGAGGAGAAATTAGATATGATTAGAGAGGCTGAAAATTTCATGAAAAACACATATAATTTAAACCAATTACGAGTTAGACTACACGAAGGAAAATTAGCACGAATTGAGTTAATGCCCGAAGACATTATGAAGGTTATGACTAGTGATAGCATTGATAAAATTAAAACTAAATTCAAACAATTAGGAATTTGTTACGTTACGATTGATTTAGAAGGATTTAGGTCGGGATCACTAAACGAAGTTCTTTCTTTTAACAAAGCAGACTAAATTATATGTGATGAAGAATCTTCAAACATTCAAGACACTTTGTTTTTTAATGTAATTAATAATTTTTTGTCTCTTTTTCAAAGCCTCTGAAGCTGCTTTTTCAATTTTACTCTCCATCTCTAATTTCAATTCAGGAGGGTCTTCTCCTATTTCTTGTTTAATTTTGGTGTAAGCGGATTCACGAAATTGGGGAAGAACTGATTGTTTCTCTTCTCCCTCGTAAATCATGTTTACCTGATTAGAATTGTCTACATAGCCGATTTCAGCACATTTGATATTTTTTGCAGCCAAATCACTAATTATCTGTTTAGATATATTTCCCGAGCAGTAAATTAGAAGTGCATCTAGAGATACACCTAAATAATCAACTCCCACTTTTTCTAATAATTCTAACACTACGGGATTAACTAGCTCTCGCACGCGCTGTTCGTAGATTGTTACGCCTGACTTCGCTTCGTAATTTATTTCGTATAAATCCCCTCTAAGACCCCCATTTGTAACGTCACACATCGCCCTAATGTCTTTAAGATATTCTTTTTTTAACAAGACATTGCAAGCCTCTAAGAACTTAAGATTCATCGTTTCGTTAACGACATTGTGGTTTCCCGAATATATGGCTGTTGTCGTTATAGTTCCACCTCCAGCACCCTCAGTCATTAATATTTTATCTCCAACCTGAATGTTGCGTCTCGCCAATAATTTGTTGCGAGCAACACCAACCGCACTAATTCCGCCCACTAACCTATTTCCAATAACCATATCTCCTCCTATTCTTAATGTGGAGCCCGCTGTTATTGGTACTTTTGATA
>JAGXNZ010000052.1 GCA_019894655.1 Promethearchaeota archaeon
ATATTAAAGTCTCCTGGACCATATACGATTCCGGGATAAAATATCATAACTTTCAAACCTTTTGGTATATAACTTTTCACCAGTTTTTTCGCTTGAAATTTAGATTTCTCATATTCCATAAAAAAATTCTCATTTTCATGAGTCTCATCAACGGCCTCTTGGGGAGTTGGTCCTAACGCAGTAAAGGAACTTATATAAAATAATTTTAGATTATTTTTCAGAGCAATATTAACAACATTTTCAGTACCCTTAACGTTAACATCATAATAAATAGATTTATTCTTCGCCCATATCGCTGTATATGCTGCAAGATGGTATATAGCATCTACATTATTCGCAGCTTTTTCTAAGCTGCTAACATCTCGGATATCGCCAATTATGTAATCAATATTATTAAGCTCCTTAAATGATGTTGTATTACTACCCTCTCTTATCAGTAATTTTAATCTATTCCCTAATTCGTGTAATTTTTTAACCAAAGGTATACCGATAAATCCCGTTCCTCCAGTTATAAGTATATTCGCCATTATTAATAATCGGTATTAGTATATTCAAGTCTTGAATATAGAAAGTCATTAAATCTTGTTTTTAAAGCTTTCAAAACAATTAATATTATTAAAATAAGAGAAGTTTAGGAAGTTTGACAAACATGTAATAAGTTAAAAAAATATTTTTACTCACCAATCCACGATATAATATATTTTAATTCCTTAGGTTGTTCGAGTTTTTGCTCTAAAAACTCCCATCTTCCTTTCATTCCGACTTCTTTAGCGGTTAGATCAAAGTGACAAATTGCAATTCCTATATCAATGTTAACGAACGTATTATAAACTTTCTGTTTTAAATCTTGTGAAAATTTCACATAGAAATGAAAAATATCGCTATCCTTTTCTTTTAAAACTCTCCATGGTTGCTTGTTGCCCGCCGATGGAGCAAGTCGAACCATTTCCAACAAAGTTTCGTATCTGCCTGTTGTCTCTGGAAAAAGAGCTGTAGAGAATGTATTTTCAAAAAATATTTTACTCCAAGGAAATCGAGAATCTGCTTTTATGAATGCCCGTATAACTTTCTCTTTTTTACGTCTGATTTCGGGAGTGTATCCTATAGGCGTTATCGCAGGAACTAGCTCGTTTTTTTGGCAATTAATTTTAGTAGAAAAAAGGCTTCTATTAAAAGTTCCTCCCAGCCAACATGTACCTAAATTCAAATCGGTGGCTGCTAAAATTATAGATTCAAAGATGTATCCGTAGTTTTCCTTATAATAATCAGATTTTTCAATCGCTCCTACGATGAATTCTTGAGCTCCCTTGATTAATCCATAAGTTCCAATTTTTTTTTTTTCATCGGGAGCAAATTCTGGGACTCCAATTAATTCAAATCGACTTTTACCCACGAGATCACTAAAAGGACTTTTAAAATCTTTAATCGTTAAAATTTGATTAATCTTCTTCTTTGTATCATCTTCAAGTAATTGGTTAGTATAAGATCTCCAAGATGATCGTTCCTTTATTATTTCTATAACTGATTTTGAGTATTGCAAAGTAATTCTGTGAAAAATGATATAGTTGATTCAACCTTAGAATTGTAATTTAATAACTTTAATTATTATATAATATCATTAATCAGGAAAACATTTATTTATCTTTAGAAGGGAATATTTTAGATACTGTTTCATAAAATGACGTTCACTATTGCAGTATTCAAGTTTTTGATCATTTGATAGTTCTTCACATTTATCTATAAGATTATGTACATCATTTATCATAGTCATGTAATCATTTTTAACCGATTCACATTTTTGGATGATTAACTCATCATCTGAAAGACGAGTTATAGGAATGTTAAGATTAGAAATTTCTCTATTATTGGGTAAAGAAGGCGTTTCATTTAATGATCCTTCAATTAAATTTTCTACTTTTGGATTATTAATGAAGCCTTTTGAAATGAATACTCATCTCGAAGCATTTTCGAATTAAAGAAAATAAAACATAATCGCTATTTAAAAAAAAAGCCTCTATAAGTTTAGTAAAATTAAGATAAGATTAATTATTCTTATCTTAAGAGGCCAAGGTTTAGGTGGTGTTGAAGATTGTTATCGAGTGACGGAAACTGGTAGAGAAAGAATTTCCAAGCTTGATAAGGAAATTGTAATAAGGTAAGGTGCTTAATAAATGCGATTAAAAGATAAAATTGTTGTATTAACTGGAGCAGCATCAGGAATTGGCAGAGCTACTGCAATATTATTTGCCAAAGAGGGTGCAATCCAAGTTCTTTCCGATAATGATGAAGATGGTTTAAATGAAACTAATAAGCTTATTAATGACGATGCAAAAGAAAGAACTAAGATAACCGTCGTTGATGTAAGAAATCAAAATGAAGTAAAAGTGATGATAGACCTAACTATTGAAAAATATGGACGAATTGATGTCTTAATTGTTAATGCGGGAGTTGTTAGAGTAGGTAATGTTGAAACGTTTCCAGATGCAGAACTTAATTTACTTATCGATGTAAATATCAAGGGTACTCATTACACTTGTAAATACGCAGTTCCATATTTTAAAAGGCAAAAATTTGGTTCAATCATTACATTAGCATCAGTAGCTGCTCATATAGGTCAAACGGCTCATGCGAACTATTGTTCAACTAAAGCAGCAGTATTAGGTTACACCAGAGCATTAGCTTTAGATTTAGCACCATATAATGTTCGAGTGAATAGTGTAAGCCCAGGAGCAACTGATACACCAATGCTTCAGAGTGATGTAGCTAAGCAAGCTAAAGATAGAGGATTGTCGTATGAAGAAGTTAGAAAGGAGTTTGAAGAAGAGGGGGTTATGGGAAGATGGGCCAAACCTGAAGAAATTGCAACTGGGATCCTATATTTAGCTACTGAAGAATCCTCTTACATGACGGGCGCAGATTTAAGACTAGATGGTGGTTGGACTACCAGATAATTATCTAATTTTATAATTTTTTAATAAGATTTTTTTTTCATTTATATTTTCTACATTGTCATACCGCCGTCCACGAGTAAACTTACTCCTGTACAGAATTCATTTAATACCAAAAATAGAACACCTTCTGCGATTTCTTCTGGAGTACCAAGACGTTTTAATGGTTGGCGATCTATATATCCTTGCCTAATTTCGTCATAATTTCCCCCTCTGCTTTTAATTCTTTTTGCTAGTGAAGGTGAATCAGTAGTTCCTGGACAAATGGCATTAACTCTAATTTTATCTTCTAGAT
>JAGXNZ010000053.1 GCA_019894655.1 Promethearchaeota archaeon
GTGCAAATAATGGAACATTTCAGGTCAATGAAACCTATCCCGGCTGTTATGCTCCAAATATCTGGTGGAGAACCTACTATTAGAGACGATCTTCCAGACATCATCCGTAAAGGAAAAAAACTCGGTTTCACTGAAGTAATGGTCACAACTAACGGCGTAAGATTCGCTAAGTCGATTGATTTTTTACAGAAGTGCAAAGACGCAGGAATGGATGCAATCTACTTACAATTTGATGCTACGGATGATCCAGAAGTTTGGAAAAAGATTCGTGGAGTCAATCTATGGCCATTAAAGAAGCGCGTTATTGAAAATTGTCGAAAAATCGGTTATTTCGGTCTAATGCTAGTTCCTGTAATTGCGAAAGGCGTTAACGATCACGAAGTAGGAAAAATATTAGACTTTGCTAAGGATAATAGCGATGTGATTTCAGGTGTGGTATTTCAACCAGTCGCACTTTGTGGGCGTATTAGCTTTGAAGAACTAATGGATTTAAGATACACAACTTCAGATCTTAAAGTAGCAATTAATAAACACACTAACAATGCAATTAAAAGATTCTTTCCCATCGCAACCACGGCAAAAATGACCCGTTTATTAGCGTGGTTCGATAACATGCCGGAATTTAGTATGACCAGCCACAAGGATTGTGGTTTTGCTACTATCATCATTGTTAACGAAAAAGACGAATGGGAATCTATTGACGAGTATTTTGATTCAGAAGGTCTAATTCGATGGTCAAACAAGGTTTATGACATGGTTCAAGGGAAAGAAATCCCAAAACCCACAGGGTTTTTAAAAGGTATAAATCTTAAAGATTTTGGAGCAGTTGCAGGCACTGTAGGAAAATTCATCGACGATATGACCGATTTAGGATATCGCCAAATGATGAAAGCTTATTACTTTGCTGGAGGAATTAAGTACGTAAAACATCCAGAAAAAATCTTGACGAGTAAAACTTATCAAGGATTTGCGCGACTTATTGCCTCTCCAAACTTAGCAAGCGCCGCGAACTTCTTACACACAAAAAACTTGATGGTTTCCGCAATGCACTTTCAAGATGCTTACAATTTTGATTTGGATAGAGTCTGTAGATGTCTAGTTCATTATGGCGTTGTAGATCCTGAAGATAACTCCAAAACATTAGAAGTGCCATTCTGCGCAATGAATACATTGCATCGGGAGAGATTAGAGCTTGCAAATGCCATTAAAGGCGAAGAAGCTAAAAAAGCTGAAGTTATCCAAGCTGAAATTAAGGAACTTTTAGAAACGGTAAAAAATTAATCGTTTTTTTAAATTTTTTAACTATTACTTATTATTTCTTCATTTTTAAGAAGTTAAAGAATAGACGACTAACAGATAGTATTTAAATTTAGACTCTTATTTATAAGATATAATAAAGAAGTAGTTTTTATTCGGATTTTATGGTAAATAATACGGAGATTATTGGAGAATATCTGGGAACGGTCAAAAACAGAGTATTAACTGCGTTATTACAGTCCTATATGGATAACTTAGATTACGATGGTATGAAATCAATTTTAAAAGAAGCAGGACTGTTAGAACTGAAAGATATACGAGATGTAGATCCTGAGGGAGAAATTGACTTTTTTTCGTTTAAAAAGATAATTTCTGCTCAAAATTGTTTACTGTACGACTCAACCCATTTATTATCTGAAATTGGTAGAAAGTTCTCATTTTATTTGTTCCCTTTTGGAAAAGTTTTTGAGGAAATTGTCGATGAGATAAATGAATTGATTATAACTGATTGGCAAGTTAAGATTGTGGAAAATAGGGCTGAAACCATCATCATTCGGGTTGATAAATGCATTTTTTGTTCGGAGATCGGAGTTTCCTGCGAATTATTTAAGAGTTTTTTAATTAATTCATTAGAAAAAAGTTTAACATCTGATTATCGTATAGTTCCATACGAAACGAAAGAAAATATTAACAATCCAAATCACAATTCTTTCGTGTTGAAATTACGAATTGAGAAACATTTATAACTTAAAATAACAAAAGCTTAAATATATCAAAAATCAAAATAATTTTTGTCATTATTAATTCAATTCTAAAAATCACAAATTAATTATTATTAAATTTGCCAGTAGAAGGTTTTTCCACCGAAGTTAAGGAATATGTGTTCAAGATTACAATTCTCGGTCAAAGCGCAGTGGGTAAAACATCATTAATTAATCATTTTGTAGAGGGTTCGTTCCAAGAAGACTATAAACCAACTCTCGGAGCTAATATAATCCGAAAAGATGTTAACATAGAAGAAGTCAACGCTAAAGTTCGTTTAATAATGTGGGACCTAGCGGGTCAAGAGAAATATAATGTAATACGAAGTATGTATTTCCAAGGATGTGTTGGGAGTTTACTCGTGTATGATGTCACTCGTCACGATAGCTTTGCTGCGATTGAATCTAAATGGCTTAAAGATTTCAAAAATTATGTGAAAAAAGAGGGGGCTTATATTTTAATCGGTAATAAAATCGATTTAGGAGAACAAAGATCGGTAGGAAAAGAAGAGGGTGAAAAATTAGCTAAACAAATCGGCGCAAGTGTTTTTATTGAAACCAGCGCTAAATCAGGAAAAAATGTTGAAGAAGCCTTTAAAAGTCTAGTATACCAAGTTTTACGAAATTATGGAGAAAAAATATAAGGAAGCTTAATTAAAAAAGAATCCTCCAATTCAATCTCTTTTAAATTACTAATCATTATTATAAATTGTTTTTATTAAATGGTAAGAATGAAAGAATTATCAAAAAAGATCAGAGATGCCCCAAAATCAAAAATACGCGAACTTTTTGACCTTGCTGCTGGACGATCTGATGTTATAAGCTTAGGAATTGGGCAACCGGATTTCTCCACACCTCAAGCCGCAATAGAAGGCAATATCAATGCATTAAAAAAGAAAATCACATATTATGCTCCTACGAGAGGTATTCCAGAATTATTACAGCAACTTGAAAGCAAATTAAAATCCGTGAACAACATTAAAACAGCGTGGAAAGATAATATAATTATTACAAACGGCGGTTCCCAAGCTCTCAGTCTTACTTTTGCCTCCATATTTAATTCTGGAGATGAAATTATAATTTCCTCTCCAAATTTTATATCTTATTTCTATTTAAGTGCTTTTTTTGACCTAAGAGTGATTGAAATTGAGAGGAAAAGCGACTTTAGTCCTGATATTAACAAAATAAAAAAATCCATTACTGACAAAACTAAAGCCATTTTAATTAACTCACCTAACAATCCAACTGGATATTCATTAAATACAAAAGAATTACAGGAAATCGTTGAAATCGTTAAGAAGTACGACCTATATTTAATTTCCGATGAAGTATACGAAAATTACCTTTATGAAGATTCCAAGCATACGAGCCCAGCTTCGTTAAAAGACATGTTTGAACGGACTATTACTATAAATGCTATGTCAAAATTATATTCTGCTACCGGATTTAGATTAGGATATGTAGCTGCTAATAAGGAGATAATAGATACAATGGAAAAGTATCACCAATATACCGTAGCGGGCACAAACCACGCAGCTCAATATGGCTTTTTAGGGGCTTTAAAGATGGAAAATAGTTTTTTTGACGAAATCCTAAAGAGCTTTGATGAAAGGCGTTTATTGGCTTATAATCGATTAAAAGAAATGGGTTTTGAAGTTGTTAAGCCAAAAGGAGCATTTTATGTTATGCCAAAAATCAACAAGTTCGGATTAACTGGTGCTGAATTTTCGAAAAGAATAATGAAAGATCAAGCAGTCGCAATTGTTCCTGGTAATATTTTTGGATCTTATTCAGAATATATGTTACGAATGTCCTATGCAACGAAGTTAGAAAAACTCGAAGAAGCAATGGATAGGATAAAAAAATTTGTTAAAACATTGTAATTATTATAGGATTAATCTTTTTCTTTGCTGTAAGTTTGTAGGAGAGCGTTTGATAAATATTTTATACTTAATACTTGGGCTTATTAAAAGAAATTTGATCCCGATTAGAATAGTTAAAAATTTCAACTCATGGAAAGATTTATTGGTTTACGTGATATTATAATTTTAATAAATAATAGATAAGATGTGCTGACTTATACCAGATTTTGATGGATTCGACAAATCGAATTTTCGGCTATATTTTATGTTCACTTTTGCATTTTCTTGGCTTTTATGGATACCTGGATCTATAATCGGAATTGGAACAATTCATTATCAAGATTGGGTTGGGGGTCTAAGAGTAATAGGAACCTTTGCCCCCACAATAGCTGGATTTCTACTTGCATATATGGAAGAAGGTTCTATAGGTGCCTATGAATTATTTAAAAGGGGATGGCATTGGGAAAAAAAATCTTATATGGCAATTGCAATTGTTTTAATTCCTATTTTATGTTTACTTTCTTTAGGTTTAGCACTTATTACCGAAGGTATAGTTCTCGCAGACATTGTAAATGTATCTCGATGGGACATATTTATCCCTTATATATTCACTGTTTTCTTTATTGGAGGACCTCTACAAGAAGAATTTGGTTGGAGAGGATATGCGCTTGATCGCCTTGAATCAAAATATAACGCTTTATCTTCGAGTCTTATTGTTGGCGTTTTATGGAGCCTCTGGCACTTACCTTCTTTTTTTATTCCAGGCACAATACAACATGAACAATCATTTTTCGCATTTTTCACATCAGTTTTACTTATATCAATATTATTTACTTGGATATATAATAATACTGGTAGGAGTGTTTTGGTTGCCATAGTTTTTCATACGTCAATAAATGTATCTTATTGGACCATCCCAATTAATAACACATTTACAGGACCAATTTATTATACATTAATGTTGGGAATAATCGTTATCTTGATTATTTTCTTTTATGGTTCGAATGAATTAATTCGTACAAAAAGACCTAAAAAAAAAAAAAAGAAGAAGAAAATTCTATAATACAATAATTTTTATTATTTCCTATTATCTTATTAATTCTTTAGCAACTCCATAACAAAATAAATAATGATCATAAATACAAGCTAAGTTTATCTCAATCCTTTTTTGTAACAGACCTGCTATTTCGTTTTCAGTGAAGATTTTGCCCTCAGATCGTTTGAGTAACCCATTATTCACCGCTAGCTGGCCAATATCAGTGATTCAAGTGGAAAAGGAAGTAAAATTGTATTAAATGGAATTAAAAATATTTTATAAAGGAAAAATAATAATTAAAAGGAATACTACAAATTCTTTTGTTTTCAATGCTAATTTGTTCTTTATTTATACAAATTAGAATCGCTTTCTTTAAATTTTTGGTCTTGTGCAAGTTGTTTTGCCAAAGTCTCATATTTCTCAATCGTTTCTTTTTGTAACGTTGATCCTATCTTTGTAAGCGCGAACTCAAAATGTTTAAATTCGACAAGATCAAAATCATCCAGCTTTTCTCTTATTGCTTGCATGCCCGCTTCTCTACACAGGTTTTCCAAATCTGCCCCACTATACCCTTCAGTCATTAAAGCTATGTTTTTCAAAGAAATACCCTTTTTAAGTGGCATATTTTTGGTGTGAACTTTTAATATCTTGATTCTCCCTTCGTAATCAGGTGCTACCACGTATAATATTTTATCAATTCTTCCAGGTCGTAGTAGCGCGGGATCAACCAAATCAGGGCGATTGGTACTAGCTACAATAACGATTCCGCTATTACTCTCGATTCCATCCATTTCAGTTAATAATTGGGTAATTACCGTGTCGTAAACAGCTGATCCTTTCCATCCTCCTCGATTCGCCGTAAGAGCTTCAATTTCATCGAAATATATAATAGAAGGGGCTAGTTCTCTGGCTTTTGCGAAGATACTCCTTATATTTTTTTCAGATTCACCAACCCATTTTGACATCAGTTCAGGGCCTTTAACGGTTATAAAATTTAATTGTGTTTCGCTGGCTATAGCTTCTGCTAAAAGTGTTTTTCCACAACCAGGAGGACCAAAAAGTAGAACCCCCCCAATAGGGCGAATTCCCGCTTTCTTGAACAGTTTTGGATGCATTATTGGCCATTCAATGGCTTCCTTTAATTCTTGTTTTATTTCCTCTAATCCACCAATGTCATTCCAAGAAACTTCGGGAATATCTCTAAGATACTCTCTTAAAGCAGAGGGTTTTATTTCTTTGGATGCTTTTAGAAAATTCTTATCTTTGACAAATAATTTCTGAATGACTTCAATTGGGATCTCTTCATCAATATTAACTTCAGGTAAAATATCTCTTATTGCATCCATAGCGGCTTCTCGAACGAAAGCCATGATATCTGCTCCAACAAAACCGTGAGTGACATCAGAATAGTAATTTATATCCACATCATCTGCAACTGGCATTCCTCGAGTGTGAATCTTAAAAATTTCATTCCTTGCGCTCTTATTTGGAACTCTAAATCGAATTTCGGTATCAAATCTTCCTGGTCTTCTTAGCGCCTGATCAATAGCGTCTACTCTGTTTGTAGCTCCAATCACGATCACTCCTTCTCTTCCTTTCATTCCGTCAAGAAGCGTAAGTAATTGAGACACTACTCGCCGTTCAACTTCCCCTGTGACTTCACTTCTTTTAGGGGCTATTGCGTCAAGTTCATCAATAAAAATTATTGTAGGTGCGTGTTTTTCAGCCTCGTTAAAAATATTTTTCAAATTTCTCTCGCTATCACCGTAAAATTTACTCATTATCTCAGGACCATTAATAGTTATGAAATGAGCGTTTGCTTCCTGAGAAACCGCTTTTGCCATCAATGTCTTTCCTGTACCAGGAGGTCCGTAAAAAAGAACTCCTTTAGGGGGTTCAATGTTCAATCTTCGGAATAGTTCGGGATGTCTAATGGGTAATTCAATTACTTCCCTAATCCTTTGAATTTCATCAGTTAATCCTCCAACATCATCATAAGTAATAATTTCACCAGAAATATTTAGAAGAGCTACCTTTTTATTGATTTTTATCCTCGTATCTCGAGTAAATCTAACAACCTTATCGATTGGTCTTGTATTAAGTACTACTAATCTTAAGGGACCTAAAGTTGCTCTCTTCGGAGTTCCTCCCATATTGAGCATTCTCATAAAGCCATTCATGGGATTGTTTCCGTCATCCGATTTAATAAAAGCCCCGGGAATATCTATCAAATCTCCAGTCATCACTGGTTTATCAATTAATTTCCCTTTTATGGCATCTGCTTGCTTCTTAATATCATAAATATCCTTAGTGGGTGCGAGTTCGATTTCTTTCGCGGGTTCCGCGTTAATGAATCGAATAGAAACGAATTCTCCAATAGTAGATCCAAGGTTTAATCTTTGTATTCCGTCTATTCTTATAATCTCCTTTCCTTTATCAGCAAAGCTCGCTACAACAATACCCGCAGTTTTCTTCTTCCCATTAATTTCTATAATATCACCAGTAGATAATCCTAAGCTTTCCATAATTGATTGGTCTACATAACATAAACTTCTTCCGCTACGACTAGATTCTAACCTTTCAATTCTTAATTTTGCTGATTTAGTGATTCCTTCGTTATTCATTTTATTAGATATCTTCTTTTTTATTATCCTATTTTAAGAAAAATAATGGTACTTTATTTTCTTTTGTATTATTTGATATAACGAGTCATGTTAGTTTGACAAACCACCATTTAAAGTTATAATTTCTTATTTGGTGAAAAAATGCAATTCATAGCTAATTATATCTATATTTAACTTTATCTAATAAAAATAAACCAAATTTTAGATTTATTTTAATTAATCAAAACTAAAACCAAACGCTACGGTGTCAAATTAGATTAATATTTAGGTTTTTCGTTAAATATCTTTTAAAATCATCCAAAATTGCTTTTGTATCAGATAAATTTTTCGGTTTGTTTTTGATATAGAATCTCCTATACTTTAATATATCATCTTTGTGAGTTAAATTTTGAGGAACATCTAAAAGCCTTCCCACATATTTGCGTGTAATAAGGTCTAAAGTTTCTAGATTTGAAGTGTGAAGTGACTTTTTAACTGTTGTTTCCTTTTTTTTTTTTTTAAGATCTTCTGCTATTTCTTTGATGAGTTCTTCTACAAATTTGACTAGATCACTAGATTGAGTTGAATTATAAGTTTTGAATGGGTAATCCCATCTATATTTTTTAAAATTATCAAATCTATTATGAATTTTTTGAATTATCATGTTTGGGATAGGTTTACCCCTGTTCTTATTGCGCTTCAAACAAAGTTCTAGAGGCGTAGATATATGAACTATATAATAATTTATACTTAAGTCATCAGCAATAGATTTTAAATCATGTCTCATGCTAGTATAGTAGTTTAAATCGTCATTTATAACTATCATACCTTTTTTGAGGTATTCTCTTACTTTTTCAAGTGTTTCTTCTCTTACCCGAGGTTCCTTCTGAAAATCAAAATTTTTTGGTGATATATAATCTCTTAATAAGTCTGGATCGATAATTTTAACCTCCACTTGAAAGTAGAGATTTAATTTCTTTTTTATATTATTAGCGAATGTAGTTTTTCCCGATGCGGGTAATCCCACTAATATGATGAGAAAATTACTTTTAATATTCAATTAGCTCCTCTTCATTGAAAGTTCTTATAAGTATTATTTTCTCTTTCCTTGAATATGTTTTAATTTCTAACTCTCGCTTCATAGCAGTCCTTCTCTCGAGAAAAGTTTCAAAATACTTAAGTTTTATACTCTTTTTACCGCGACAAAATTTAGCACCGGTCCCCTTTTTATGTTCTTCTAATCTTCTTTGTAGATTATTAGTATACCCCGTGTAGAATCTCTTTTTATTACTCTTCGCAATCGTTTCTAAAATATACACATAGTAAAGGGACATAGCAGAATCACTATTTGTAAGATAATTTTTCAAGTATTTATTTTTTTTGGCAAAACTATCGCATTTTATCTTTATTAAAAGAAAATCTAAAGATCCTCAATATATAATTTGTGTGTAACAAATTAATCTACTAAAAATTAAATTTATTAATATAAACTTTTATAATTTTTAAGAAAGTATTAGGTTTTTTTGGTGAGTTACTTTTCCTCTAGGTATTTGTTTGATTAAGTGGGATGAAGTTCTTGGTGGAAACATATACATGAAGTTTCCAGAACATTTAGAGATTCTGGATAATGTAGTGCAACAAATTCAAATTTCCCATAATTTTATTGAATCTTACATTACTATTGAAGAAAAAAATTGGAACTCAATTTCCTATTATAACGAAGATAGGGAAATAATCATCGTACTAGTATTAGATAAGTACGATGATGGTTCAGATTATACTGTTATATTAGATGAATTTAAAAAAGAGCTCGAGCTAGAACTAAACGAAACTGAGCTTAAAAAACACTTGGAAAGAATCTATAACTTATCTTTAAATGTGTTTAGAACAAGAGATGAAGTAATAGGAAAGTTAAGTAATCAAGTAGCTCAACTAAAAACAATGGAATATGACTTGAGAAGACGGTTTGAGAAGATAGCTAAAGCAGACCATCTTAAAGTAAAAAGTAAAATCCAATTCTTGTTAGCTGTAAAAAACGAGATGAAATATATAGAACTACAAAAATCTATTGACACTAGCAAAAATTGGCTCGATAAAGTTTTAGAAACTCTAACACAGAACAAGATTATTGGATATAATAACAAAAAGGATACATATTATCTTATTTTTTAAATTATTTAAATATCTTGAATGGCTGTTCTATAAAGAATTACATTATTAAAATGGTCATTATTTTCATTATTAATAAATTATAATTTTAATTTTTAATAGTAGCTGAATTGATAATGAACCTTTCAGAAGAAGAGCAACAAGAAGTTCTAAAAGTAATGAAATCTCAGATGCTAACATTATTACATGGTGAGTTTGTCGGTAAATTCGAAGAGGAATTCGCTCGTTATATTGGTGTAAAGCATGCTATAGCAGTCAATACTGGTACAGCAGCACTTCACATAGCTATTGCCGCGTTAAATATTGGTCCAGGGGACGAGGTTATTGTCCCCCCATTTACATTTATCGCGAGCGCAAGTTCAATACTACACAATAATGCAATACCTATTTTTGCAGATATTGACGATAAAACTTATACCTTAGATCCCAATTCTGTAAGGAAAAATATTACTGAGAAAACGAAAGCTATTCTCCCAGTTCATTTGGCAGGAATTAGTGCAGATATGAGCGAACTTATGGATATTGCAAGCGATAATGGAATATATGTAATAGAGGACGCAGCACAATCTATTGGAACGCAATGTTATGATAAAAAAGTTGGTGCTATAGGGCATCTCGGTTGTTTTAGCTTTTATCCTTCAAAGAATATGACTACAGGAGAAGGTGGGATGATTACTACTAATGATGGCGAATTAGCTGAGCAATGTCGATTACTCAGACATCATGGAGAACCAGAATGGTACGTGTATAATAGATTAGGATACAACTATAGAATGACAGAAATTCAAGCCGCGATTGGGAGAGTTCAACTAAGAAAACTAGACTCTTTTATCAGTATTCGGAACAAGAACGCAAAATATCTCTCAGAAGGAACATTCAATTTGAAAGGCATTAGTCCTCCTTTTGTTCCTGAATATTGTGAACCCGCGTTTAATTATTGGATTGGAAGGCTAGATCCTGATGTATTAGGAATTACAAAAACTCAATTCCTAGACCGATTTCCAAGGAGCAAGGTTCTATATCCAAAACCTCTTTATAAAACAAAATTATTCCAAAAAAAAATTGCGTACTCAAAAGGCTGTCCTTGGTCATGCCCTTTCTATGATAAAGAAATTAATTATAATGAAGTTCATTTGCCAATCGTAGAGAAAGTAACTCAAGAAATATTTGCTTTAGATATCCATCCTAATATATCTAAGGAATCCCTTGAGGATAGCATAGAAATAATGAAAAAAATTTCAGAAAATTAACAATAAAATTCTTTTTTTTAATGAAGATATTACCGGGATATTATTAAAGATGATAAATAATATTCCGATATTATAGATTATGTCATTGTCTTTAAAGAGGAATAAATTTCTCCAATTATTTCATAATATCAGCAATAGTAAGATTAGACATAGAGGACCTTTAATTTTAAGATTGTACGGCCTGTTAAATGAGTTAGACTTCGAGAACGAAAATCGGTTCATTCTTTGTAACTTTATCGACCAAAATAGTGAGCTTTTCAGTTTAAGTAGAGATATTTACGATATTAATAATAATGTAACCTTAAACCAGTTGTTTCTATTCGCATATAGTAAAGCAAGGATCAACAATCTTATACCAAATCTTTATTCTGAATATATTAATTCTATAAATGCTATATCTCAAAAAATAGACGCTCAATCAAATCTATCTTAAATCTCATGTATAGATTTAAAAATATCATTTAAATATAAATATAGATCCGTAAGTTAAGACAAAATTTTTAAAAATGATAATTATTATTATGAATATAATACAAGTTAATTGTTAAACTGAACAATCATGAGTATCGAAGCGAATTATATTGTGAAGATATGTTTACTTGGAGAAGCTAATGTTGGTAAAACTTCATTAGTGTATAGATTTATCGAAAATAAATTTAGAGGAAATTACAAAAGCACTCTTGGTGTAAACCTTTTAAAGAA
>JAGXNZ010000363.1 GCA_019894655.1 Promethearchaeota archaeon
CCCAAGAAGAGGCAGTACAAGTATCCAAAAATTATCTGCAAAACGAGTCAATAGAAGCTATATTATTATGTCCTGGATTCAAACATGGTGATGTAGCTGAAATCTTTGAAGCTGTAGAAGGTAAAGTCAGTGTAAATGTAGCCAGAGGAGACGGCCCAAGTAGCAAGATTTCTGCGGAAGCGATGAAAAAAGCAGGATTTTTTCGTTCATAATTTTCTTAGTTCTATCGGATGATTTTTCTTAAAAATATCCTATCGATTTCAATACTCTAAAGCTTAAGCTTAATTAGATTTATTTATAAAATATTAAATTAATATTTTTAATATACATTCAATTTACAAATCCATAAATACAAATTAATCAAATAAAAATAAAGGTAATTTATTATGGCTAAATGGGAATGTGGCGCTTGCGGTTATGTTTACGACGAAGATAAAGAAGGTACCAAATTCGAAGATCTCCCTGATGATTGGGTATGCCCAGTCTGTGGAGTTGATAAGAGTTTCTTTACGCAAATCTAAAAATCACCTGAATTAATTTTAATTTTATTTTTTTCTTCCTTTTTACTTGAGATTTTAAGTATGGACTAATTATAGATTCGATTAGTCGTTAAGAATTTATAGGATATATAAATTAACTTTAAAATAAATTTAAAGTTCTAATAACTTAATTAACAATATTCTAATAAATATTAAAAGGGAGAAGATAATGTCTAGCTTAGAATTATTAAAAGATGTATATTATGTTGGATATGTAGACTGGGAAGTAAGGAATTTTCACGGATATTCGACTCATAAGGGTTCTTCTTATAATGCATATATTGTAAAAAGTGGAGATAAAACAATATTAATTGATACTGTAAAAAGACCATACTTCAAGTACTACTTAGAAAACATTCAATCGGTGTGCGATCCAAAAGATATTGATTATCTTATAATGAATCATATCGAACCAGATCATTCGGGTTGTTTTCCGTTAATATTAGATTATTTATCAAACGCTGAGATTATTACCTCCACAAAGGGGGTTGAAATTTTAGAACAACACTATCATGAAGAAGTAGACAAAATTATTTTTAAAAAAATACGAGCAGTAAAAAATGGTGATACTTTAGACATTGAAAATGGTAAGATTTTTACTTTTGTTCCTATTCCGATGATCCATTGGCCTGATTCGATGGTTTCATTTATGACTGACGAAAATGGAAAAAATGTATTATTCTCCAATGATGCCTTCGGTCAACATTTTGCCGCATCAAAACACTGGGATGATGAAAATAAATTTTCAGAAATAATGTGGGAAGCAGAAAAATATTATGCAAATATTTTGCTTCATTTATCTAACTTAATTGCTAAGACTCTCCCTGTTGTTGGAGCTTTACCAATAGATGTTATTTGTCCATCACATGGGGTGTGTTGGAGAAAACATATCCCTGAAATCTTAGAAGCTTATACAAAATGGTCAAGCGGAAAAATTGAAGAAAATTCAGCTGTGATTGTCTATGATAGCATGTGGGAAAGCACAACCAAGATTGCGAAAGAATTATACCACGAGATTTGGCGTAGGGGAATTCCTGTAAAAAGGTTCAATTTAACTTCTTCTGATTATAGCGACGTAATAACTGAAGCAATGAAAGCTAAAGCGATTATTATTGGAAGTCCAACTTTAAATCGGGGACTTTTTCCCTCCGTAGCAGAATATTTATGTTACCAAAAAGGCTTAAAACCAATGAACAAGGTTGGTTTAGCTTTTGGATCATATGGTTGGAGCAGAGGTGCGGTTAGAGCTATAATCAGTGAAATGGAAGCCACTGGAATAGCGATGTTGGATGATTCAATTGAAATACAATTCGTTCCAAAACCTAGTGATTTAAACTTTAAGGAAATTGTGGATAAATTAGTTAAAAAAATGGAGGCATAAACTCATGGATTTTACATTAACCAAAGAACAAGAAGCTCTTCAACAAAAAGCGCGAGATTTTGCAATAAATGAAGTCTTGCCAGTTGCAAGTAAGTATGATGAGTCTGAAGAATTTCCAATGCCCGTAATCAAAAAAGCTTGGGAAGAAGGATTATTAAATTTAGCCATACCAAAACAATACGGTGGCCCCGGATATGGACTAGTTGAAGCTTGTATCGTTGTAGAAGAAATTTCTTCCGCGTGTCCCGGCATGGCTACTTCAATATTTGATAACAACCTTGGAGCAGAACCAATAATTATTGGGGGTAATGAAGAACAAAAAACTCGAATATTGGGAGAACTGACAAATGAGTTTAAATTGATCGCATTCGCAACTTCAGAACCTACTATGGGTTCAGATGTGGCAGGAATGAAATGTAAAGCAGAAAAAGATGGTGATGAATATATCCTTAATGGAGCTAAGTTTTGGATTACAAACGGTGGATTTGCAGATTATATAACAGTCTTTGCAACAGTAGATCCTGAGAAAAAACATAAAGGTATTGCAGCTTTTATAGTTGACACCAAAGCTGAAGGCGTAAAACTCGGGAAACATATTCCAAAACTTGGTCAAAGAGCGTCTAATACAGTTGCCGTATCTCTTAAAAATGTAAAAATTCCAAAAGAGAATATATTAGCAAAACCTGGTAGAGGCTTTGTTGTAGCAATGCAAACTTTTGCTCATACTCGACCGGCTATAGGAGCCTTCGCGGTAGGTTGTGCTCGCTCAGCCATGGAATATTCTATTGATTATGCTCAAAAAAGAGAAGCCTTTGGGAGACCGATTAGTAATTATCAAGTAATCGCAGCTAAAATAGCAGATATGTACAAGGATGTTGAAGCAGCGAGATTGTTAACATACAAAGCCGCATGGGAAGCAGATCAAGGTTTTGATAATAACATGAGTTCCGCAGTCGCCAAAGCTTTTGCTTCTGATGTTGCAATGAGAGTGACCACCGAAGCGATTCAAGTTTATGGGGGTTATGGCTATTTAAGGACTTATCCCGTTGAAAAACTCTTTAGAGATGCGAAACTATACCAAATTTATGAGGGTACTAGTGAAATTCAAAGAATAGTTATCTCTCGTTTTGCACTTAAAGGTTATAAACATGCCATGCCAAGCGTGTTTAAAAGGGATAGAGCTTAAATTTATTTCAATCCTTTATTTTTATTTTTCTATAATACAAAATATTGAAATATCGATTCTCATTTTTTAACATATTAGTTATTTTGAGATTTTTACGAAATTGGGGATTATTACATGTCTGATAGCGCTACTGAGAATGCTAAATTTTTAGAAAATGTAAATTCGGGAATTGTACCTAAGAAGGAAAAGATAGCCTATGCCTTTGCTCAAATGCCGGGTACGTTCTATGGGGGAGTTATGGGAGTCATACAATCCTTCTATTTCGCATGGATGGGATTGTTAAATATATGGATTTTTATAGCACAAATTGTCTATGCGGTTTGGAATGTAGTAAACGATCCTATTTTTGGCAATATAATTGGAAATACTCGGTATTTTAATAAAAAAAGAGGAGAGGTGCAAAGATATATTCCCTATATTAAATTTGGGGCACCACTTTTTAGTTTATGTTTTGCTTTAGTATTTTTTCCACCAGATGCGAGGAGAGGGCAAACCTCTAATCTTAGCGTTCAAATTTGGCTTTTTGTATGGTATCTAGTGAGTCAAATTGCTTACGATACTCTATTTACATTCGTTCTATGTGCAGTTGTTGCTTTGCTTCCTCAAATGACCTTAAATCAAAGGGAGAGAGAAAAGATTCAACTTTACGGTACAGCAGCAATGATACCTGCTATTTTATTTGGTTTTATCGTACCAGTTATATACTTAGCAAATCCTTCAACAGAAACTATTGCTCAATTTCAATTGCTTGTTGTGATAATAGCTATCTTTGGGATTTTTCCATATTTAATATTATCTAAATATGTGCATGAGCACAGCGAATATATACCCGAAAATAAAACTCCTTTATTTAAATCAATAAAACTCGCTTTCAAAAATCCTTCTTTCAGAGTGTATGTAATATACGATGGAGTATCCGTATTTCTTTTGAATATAATAATGGTGAGTTTGCCTTTCTACTTAACATGGGGTCTAGCACAAATGGAAGGATTTAATATGATACTTTTTTGGATTGGACCAATAATTTGTTTAGTTATATCCGTACCTATTATTTTGAAAATAGCGGCTAAAAAATCAACAAAAGCCTCAATTACATTTTATCTAGGAATGTTAATAATAGGGGGATTTTTTAGCTTTATTGCAGGGACTTCAGGAAATTGGATTCTCGTTTCAATTGGATTTTCTATTTTTATGTTAGGATTTGCAGGTGATTTTGTTCAACACAATCCAATGCGAGCAGATACAATAGATTATGATTACTGGAAAATTTCAGGAGAAAGAAGGGAAGGACTTTATGCGGGAGTAGGAGCTTTACTAAGTAAACCATTAATTAGTGTAGCTTTAGCAGTTCCACCAGCAGTGCTTACTGCTTTCGGTTTAATATATGTGGATGCAATTGGTGGATTAGACGCAACTAAAGGTTTGGAATTAGCATCATTTGGTGTTAACATCAGTATGACACTGCTACCAGCGATAGCGAGTTTGATTGGCTTAATTGTTTGGATTAAATATTATCCACTTACAGGAACAGTTGTAAAAGAAATGAAAAAAGAATTGCACAAATTACACGAACAAAAAAGAAAAGAATACGAAGAAAAGCGTCGTTCCTAAAATATCGAATCCTTAAACCCTCTCAAACTTTTTCTTATAATATTTTCGACTACAAAGATTGCTACAAAAGATTTTATAATTCTTATCAAGCCATACTTCTCCTAATTCGTCTATTTTTAAATAATTGTGATAATTGCTAAATCTGTAGATATCTAGTGTATCATCACAATTCAAGCATCTTCTTACGCTCAATTCTTTTTCAATTTTTTTTAACTCATGAATCTTTAGATACTTAAAACATTCGCAACAATGGAATTCGAGTATTGGAGCTTGCCATAACTTTAAAATATATTCTGGGGAATAATTGACATTATCGCTCATAAAATCGTAAATATTTAGCTCTTTGTTGCAATTCCAACAAGTTCTTTGCTTAAAAGCTTTTTCTATTTTGATTAATACTCTTAATTTTTGAAGTTTTTCCCATAAGTCAGCATTATTTAATTTTCTGAGAATCATCGACCAAGATGTAAATAATATAGATATCTTAAATTAATTTGATTAAATACCTTAAACCTTTTATAAAGACTTGTTATTTAAATAAATAAGCTTATTTATTTAATCTCTCTATTTCTTCTACTGCTTCTAAAAAATTAGAATGAACTAAAGTTGGAATTATTCCCTTAACTTCTAAATCTCGCAAATGTTTCTCTCCGTGTCCAGTAATCATATAAACTGTTTTACAACCTCCATTAATGCCAAATAAAATATCTGAAGGATGATCGCCAACCATCCACGATTTTTTGATGTCAATGTCCCAACTCTCAACGATTTCTTTAATATACTTGATTTTAGGCTTCCTACATTCACAGTTTTCTTCTTTAATATGAGGACAGTAAAAAGTTTCCTCTATTCTAATTTGATTTTTTTCCAATACTTCTATCAAATGATTGTTGAATTTAAAGAAATCACTTTTTGAATAATATCCTCTTCCAATACCAGATTGATTTGTTATTATAAAGAGAAGAAAATCTCGTTGAAGTAGTTTTAAACCTTCTATTACACCAGGTAAAAGCTCGAAATCTTCAACCTTATAAGCAAAATTCTTATCCTCTATTAAAGTTCCATCTCTATCTAATAAAATTGCTTTATTTCTACCCATTATATATAAGTATAATCTCTAAAAGAAGAAAAAGCTTATGAATCCTCTATTTTTCGACATTGTTTGGGTAAAATAGATATCAGTAATTAAGAAAAAAAATAAAAAAAGAATTTAAACCTATCTCATTCAGTTCCAACCCAGAGTCCGTGAAGGTTACAGTATTCGCGAGCTTTTAAACCGCTTGTATTAGCAACGACAAAAGTAGCTTTAGGTTCCATCCCAGGAGTCAACATCTGTCTTTTGTAGCAATTACCACTGCAGATTAATTCAATCCACATGATGTAGTGCTCTTCGGTCATAGGATGAGGCGTTCCCATAGAAATACCGACATCTATGGTAACTTTGTTACCCTCAATTGTGATTTTTGGCACATGCTTCTCACCTTTCCAATCTGCAGTTTTTTCTTCCATCAAAATCATTGGTTTCCCACAACAGATAGTTTCAGGTACACCTGCATTGAGAATTTCAATAACCTTTCCACAAACTTCACATTTATACACAGTTTTTTGTTTCATATTGTTTTCACTATTGTCAATTTAGATAATAGTTGTTTCTAATAATTACAACTATACTATTTAACTATTTTGTTTAAATTTTATAATGTGGATTCTTATTTCAGAAATCTTCGCATTTTTTAGCGAAATAAGCTCTTGGATTCGAGCAACTTGGACATAAATAATCCTTCGGAATCTCATTTAACTCAATTTCGAAACCACATTCTAAGCATACCCATACTACTTTTTTCCCTCGTTTAAAGAAAATATCGTCTCCGACTATTTTCAATAACTTTTCATATCGTTCCGCATGGTGTTGTTCTGCTCGAGCAATAGCTCTCGTTCTTTTAGCAATCTCAGGATATCCCTCTTTTTCAGCAGTGTCAGCTAAATCAGGATAAAGCTCAGTAAATTCCATGGTTTCACCGTTCACAGCAGATTGCAAATTTTCAGTCGTATCCCCATATGTTGTGGGATACATCTCATTTACTTTAAAATCGTCGAAATTTTCTTCCTTCTTGAATTGTTGGAGCATCTTATAGTAATTTAGACCGTGTATTCTTTCCTGATCCGCGGTTTCTAGAAAAATTCTTGATATTAAAACGTAACCTTCCTTTTTGGCAATCGATGAGAAAAATGTATATCTATTTCGTGCTTGAGATTCTCCAACATAGGCAGCAAATAGTTTTTTAGGAGTTTCTTTCATATAATCACCTATTTTTAAAATTTATTGGAAATTTTCATTAATTTGAATCTTTTTGAATATATATTTATTTC
>JAGXNZ010000054.1 GCA_019894655.1 Promethearchaeota archaeon
AACTTACGGAAGAAGAAAAATTAGCTAGGCAAAAAACCATCCAAGAATTATAATTTTTTTTTTTTATTACAATCTATAAGAAAGATAGATTCAACTAGAGATATTCTTGATTACGGTGTTTTAGATTCTAAATTTTGAAAGTAAAGAAAAAAAGAATTAAAGTTCTATTTCAACCTTAATCGATTTGATGTCTTCAGGGATACCTTTTGCCGCTTTTATGTACCCTAAAATCAGATTCTTCAACATTTCTTCCATAAAATCGTTTAAAGGAACTTTTTCACCGTTTACTTTTAAATTAACATCTGACATGATTTCTAAGTGCTTATTAAACGATTTAAATTTTGAGTTTATTTTTTAAATATTTTCTTGAATTAATTTAAGAGAAAGGTTTTCTAAAGCATCTGATATTTCTGGTGTTATAGTATGCTCTATCTTGCAGCAGATTTCGTCGAGTTCAAATGTATTGTCCACGCCTAAAGCATCTTCAAAGAAATGCTTTAATTGGTTATATTTATTTATAGTTATTAACGCAATTTTTTTGCCCTTCTCAGTTAGTCTTACTGATTTCCTAGGATACCAATGTATGTAATAATTCTCTTTTAGTTTATATAACATACTTGATACTGAAGCGGGTTTAACCTTAAGAAAGTTAGAGATTTCTGAATTAGAGACCCACCCTCCCCTATTTTTTTTGGATACAATATAAATTGCTTTAAGATAATCTTCGTAGGTATCCCTAATTTGCGACATCACATTCTAAATTAACTTTTTTGAAATTTTCACGGTGTAAAAATAATAAAAATGAAAAAAAATTATTCTTCTTTCTCTAATTCTTCAATGCTTTTAGATATATCTTCAAGAGCTTTACCAATCCCTTTAACTTCAGATTCTAAGTAACTCTTTTCCTGTTTTAGCATTGCCAATTTATCTACTGGCTCTAAAGGGATCCTTGAAGTATAAACCGGGGCAGTGTGTATAATTGGGGGATAAATCGGCTCTCTATAATCCCATCCTCGTCCATATCCTCTTCCTCGTCCGGAACTCCACACCATTCCTCGACCTCCACCTCTACCATAACTAAATCCTGGACCATAAGTAGATCCTGGAGCATCATATCCCGCACAATATCCTAAAACTCTTCCAGTTCTTATTCCAAGGCCTCTAGGGCCAGTTCTATCTCCACCAGGCATTATTTTATTATCAACTCCTTATATTTTTTTGTTTTTTATGGAAATTAGATTTTGAATAATCATTATTAATACTAATATTAATAGTAATCATTCATTTAATCCTATGAATCAAATATCATTCACAATATTTAAGTATTATGAATAATTATTCAAAATAATTACTTATAAAATCTTATAATTAATAAAAAAAGAAGTGATTATAAAATTGAAAATAGCTATCTGTACAGAAATGGGAAGTGTATCTCAACATTTTGGTCGTGCTCCAGATTTTACTTTTGTTTCAATTGAAAATGACAAAATAGTTGAAAAAAAAGTGTTACCTAATCCCGGACACGAAGTTGGGAGCATACCAAAATTTATTAACGAACAGGGTGCGAAATGTATGATCGTGGGTGGAATAGGGCATAGAGCAATTGATTTTTTTAACCAATACGGAATCGAAGTTATACAAGGTATTGTTGGTAGTATTGACGATGTTCTTATTAAGGTTTTAGATGGGACGTTAGAAGGTGGCGAAAACATTTGTACTCCAGGTGGAGGTGAAGGTTATGGTGTAGCAAAAATCCACACTGACGCAGATGATAATAACCATCATAATCATCATCACCATCAGCACTAATCGAGATGAAAAACATTTGAACATTAATTTTTATAACAACTGAATTATAATTAATAAGAGTATTCCGTTTTAAATGCCTAAAGATAAGTTTGATAAGTATATAGAAAATCTTCAAAATATTATTTATGAAGAAGAAATTAAAAAGTATAACGAACGCATAGTTAAATTATATCATAATCCTAAAAACTGGGGTAAACCAGCTGAGAGTGAGATTTCCATTTCAAAAACTTACGAGGGTACCTGTGGCGACACAATGTCATTCTATTTAAAAATAAAAAATAATATTATTGAGAAAGCCAATTTTCTTACTGATGGTTGTGGAGCTTCAGTAGCAACAGGATGCCAAACAACTCTGCTTATAGAGAACAAATCGTTAAGTGATGCTCAAAAACTAAAACCAGAAGATATTGAGGCTGCGTTAAACGGATTACCAGAAGATCACAAACATTGTGCCGAATTAGCAATAAGAACTTTAAAAAGAGCGATAGAGGATTATAAAGTAATAGTCAACTTAAAATAATTAAAGAGAAGTAATCAAGGAATTGATATAAATTTAAAATTTGTTTTCTAATCTATCTATTATGTCGTTTTGAATTGGAATTCCTAAATCAACAAAAGGAGCGTTATAGCCTCCAACTTTAACTATTAAATCAGTGTAATTCTCGGGATGGATTTGAGCGTCTTTTAGAGTCTCAGTAGACACCACATTTGGTTGAATCTGCATTCCCCCTTTTTCAAAATAAGTTTTTAATAGGTGATAAAACTTCTCGATGTTTTCTTGACTTTCTAAGTTTTGGGGGTGTATTCGAACATTGACAGCTACTCCGTTCGTAGTGTAGTCGTAATTTAATTTTGCGATTGAATTCAATATTGCGGTGATTCCGTTTTTTTCAACTCTATTCACGGGAGATAAACTATTTGAGATGGGTCTTCCTGCTTTTCTACCATCAGCTGTTGGTCGAGTTAAAATACCTTCCATTACATGGATGCCCATTGA
>JAGXNZ010000364.1 GCA_019894655.1 Promethearchaeota archaeon
GGTATAGCGCACGGCTGATAACCGTGAGGTCGGGGGTTCGAAGCCCCCCTTTCCCATTAAAATTTATCTTAAACAATGCTATTCCAAAACAGTCTTCTTCAAATAAAGTTCATATTAGGTTTTTTTTCTGTATTAGATTGCTATTTTTATATTTTACCGATGATTCTAATTATTTAAATATGAAAATTTTAATCGTTTCTGGAACTCCTGGAACCGGGAAGACAACAGTTTCAAAAAATCTATTAAACTGCTTTAAAGCTAAAGTAATTAGCTTAAACGAATTAGCAATTTCAGAAAAGCTAATTATAAACTATGACACGGAAAGAGAAACATCTGTTATCAATGAAAAAAAATTGGTCCGCTATGTAATAAAGTCAATAGAACATTACAAGAAACTAGATCTAGAATTTCTAATTATCGAAAGCCATTTTTCTGATATTGTACCTAAGCAATATATCGACTACGTTGTAATTTTAAGGTGTGATCCTGATGAATTATGTATTAGGTTAAAGGAAAGGGGTTATAAAAAGGAAAAAATTAGAGAAAATGTCCAATCTGAAATTTTAGGAAACTCTGCAAATTATTTCTTGAATAAACAAGTGAACAAACCTATACTGGAACTAGATACTACAAATAATAGTATTGATGTAATTACCAAAACATTGATAGGTATTCTTACGGGGAAAGTAGATATGAATGAATTTATCATTGGAAAAATCGATTGGTTAGAAAAAATATCTCAAGAGGATCGTTTACAGGTATTTTTTGATTAGTAAATCCGAATTAAAGTGATTGAACATGAAGTTTGAAATAGTAGATGTTGATGCGTTAGCAAGGTTAGGACGAATCAGTTTGAACGGTAAAGAGATGATTACTCCCAATCTTTTTCCGGTAATACATCCCTCCAGAAATATTATCTCACCACAAGATCTAAAAACATTCGGAGCACAATGCCTTTTTACCAACGCATACATTATTTATAAAAATGAAAAATTAAGAACTCAAGTTCTCCAAAAAGGACTCCATGAGCATCTAAATTATGATGGAATAATTGCAACAGATAGTGGAGCGTTTCAACAATATATGTATAATAAAGACTCTCTAGATGTTGATGCTACTGTTATAGAAAGATTTCAAGAAGATATCGGCTCAGATTTCCCTGTAATATTAGATATTCCTGTACAGTTAGAAGATAATTATGAAAACGCAAGAGAAAAAGTTAATACAACTATTGAGAGGGCAAAAGATAATATTTCGAGGAGATCTCGGACGGATTGCTACTGGTTTGGGCCGTTACACGGAGGAGCGCATTTCGATTTGCTGAAAGAAAGCACAATTGAAATGAGTAAGTTAGATTTTGGAATCTACGCAGTTGGAGGAATTGTAAAAGCATTTTTGAATTACAGATTTGACCTCACCACACAAATTTTGTTAACTGTAAAGGAGCATATTATTCCTAACAAACCAGTTCATATGTTTGGGTTAGGATTACCACAATATTTTTCATTAGCTGTAGCGTGTGGTTGTGATTTAATGGATTCGGCTGCGTACGTCTTGTTTGCTAAGGAAAATCGTTATTTTACCTTATCAACAGGCACTAAGAAACTTGAAGAACTAGAAGAATTTCCGTGCCATTGCCCAATCTGCGTGAAATATACACCTACTGAGCTTAAGAAGTTTGAAGATGATTTAAGGATACAACTCCTTGCTAAACATAATTTATATTTATCATTCTCAGAGTTGAAAACTATTAGACAAGCGATTAGAGAAGGGAACTTATGGGAGTTAGTTGAACAAAGAATTCGTAACCATCCCAATTTAGTTAAAGCAGCAAGCTTAATTAGAGGAAAAAAACCACTTTTCGAAGTTTACGAGAAAATTTATAAAAAACATGGAAGACTTTACTCATCTAAAGAGAGCATAGAAAGACCTTTAATTTATCGATACGAACAGAAATTATTAAATAATTATCGTCCGCCTAAAGAAGCTAAATATTTTATTATTTTACCTGAATTAGATGTTAAAGGCAAAACTTCTCCTATGATTAATAGATGGTTAATTGAAATAGATAACAACGATTTAATTAAAAGAGACCAGATCCATTTAGCGTTTTACTCTATTATTTACGGCCTTATTCCGTACGAGTTAATTAATTCTTTCCCAATGGGGCAATGCGAAACAAGTCCCACTTATGGGACAAATGATGGTAGCTATCAAAATTCTATTGAAACCGCGGAAAAGTTTGTAGATAAATTTTCAGCTACTTATGAAAAATGTGGACTTCTAATTCCTGATTTCTACCTAAATGAATTTGAAGAATCAATACAATTTCCAGAAAATCATCTCATTCATGGATTAAATATTATTTTAAAGAGAGCATATAATTCAGATTTTTCTGTATTCAGTCAAATTAAAGATATTTTACATTTTTTTAAGGAAAAATAGGAAATGATTATATTAGATACAATTACCGCACAAGGCCACCCACTAATTCAATGCATCCATGCTACAACCATTGAATTAACAAAGGATACTTATCTCACGAAAAATGGAACGTGCATATTAGGAATAGAGGCATCAAAAGCTTGCTACGATCTAAATCCGCTCCTAAAGAAAAAAATCACCGACGGAGAAAAAATCAAGGTGTTTATAAAAGCGGGGGATGAGGTTGATTCATTTTTCGGTTTTGGCAATAAAAATTTAACTTTCCTAGATAAAAAAGACATCGTTTTTAGAAAAAGTGATTTTATATGCAACAGAACGATTTTAATAAAATGTTCAAAATCCTCAAGCGAACTGGACAGAAATATCATTAAGAAGTTAACCAGTTCCAAGGAACGATTTTCAATTATTTTTAAAGTTAATGATGCAAATGAATAAAAGTAACAAGGAACAGACACAATTTGTAAAGATTAAACAGGAATTTGCTGAGAAATTCCTTAAATTACTAAAAACTAAATTACCAAATGAACCCTTCCTTGATAGAAGAACAAAAGTTATTCATGAGGGTGCCTATGTGCTTTTTCCCCTAATAAATGATGTAGAAAAAGTAAAATTGTTAATTAGAGAGATTTCAAATCAACTAAATTTTGAACTAGTTAACGCTGAGGGAATTGATGAGGTAAATTACGATTTTCGCTCCATTGAAGAAGCTCTCGTAGGTGAATTACCAGAAAATATTTTAGAATTAGTTCCAAAATCTTACGATATTATTGGAAAGATTGCAATTGTTGAATTCGACCTAATTAATACAACTAGCGATAAAAATGTCTTATCTTATAAGAAAAAAGTAGCTGAAGCGCTGGTAAGCGTAAATAAATCAGTGGAGATTGTTTACGAAAAAAAAAGCGAAGTGAAGGGAAGATATAGATTAAAAACATTAGAAGTTATCTATGGTAATGACAATCCAGAAACAAGTCATAAAGAAAACGGTTGTTTATTTAAATTAGACGTAAAAAACACTTATTTCACTCCCCGCTTAGTCTTTGAAAGAAAACGCGTAAGTTCAAGTAATTTCAAAAAACAAGAAATTATTGTAGATATGTTTACGGGAGTTGGCCCTTTCTCGATTCAAATAGCAAAAAATAATGATGTGAAAATTTATGCCTTCGATGTCAACCCATCTGCCTACAAATACCTCAATGAAAATATTGAAAATAATAAAATGAAAGGAGAGGTAATTGCTCATAATATGGA
>JAGXNZ010000055.1 GCA_019894655.1 Promethearchaeota archaeon
AAATCAAATTCTGTTAAGATTTCATCCTCAGGAATCGAAGTTATCACAGTTAGATTATACTCTTTAAGTTTATCTGTGATTTTAGCAATCTCTCCTTTAACTCTATTGATAATAACGCCGATTTTTCGGTAATTTGTAAATTTTTTGGCACTTTGATTTATTGAATATGCTGTTTCTACGCTCCTAAGAGAAATATCCGTTACGATTATTACGTAATCTACAGATTTTATAACCATCCTATTAATTTGTTCGAGACCTGCTTCGCAGTCAATCAATACGATGTCAAAATCCTGTGAAATCGATTCAATAACTTTTCGCAAGAGAGTGTTGGAAGGGCAAAAACAACCTGGTCCTTCAGGCTGACCAATTGAAAACAAGCTAAAATCTTTACTTTCCTTTATGGCACTATATACCTTAAAGTCTATTGTCTCCGCTATTGATTGGATATCCTCCTTCTTACTAATTGTGTTATCGATTAAGTCAGCTCTTATCATTTCGAGACTTTTCTCCGGAATTAATTCAACCATTTTACTGAGGTGTGGATGGGTTGGATCTGCATCAATCAATAGTAATTTAAACTTATAGGATGTAGAAATAGCCTTAGCAATAAGTGTAGTTATAATTGTTTTACCGACGCCTCCTTTTCCAGTAATAGCAATTATAAGTGGGGTTTTTCTCAGCTTCATTATTTGAGTCCATCGATTTTTTTCTTTTAATTTAAATCTCTTCTCGAGAAACTAACACTTGCTTGACATTGTAGCATTCTTCTCGATAAGGGCATATTTCACATCCCCAATCGTAATCACAATCAATTCTTTTTCTCCATTCTTCGATTTTATTTTTCCATTTATCCTTTAACTTAGAACGGATATCAGACGAATGCACAATAAATTGCTCAATAGAGTCTTGATAAGAATTAATGAATATGACTTCTAATGATTTAATTAAACCTTTAAATTTTAGTTTATACAAAGATATTATCGCATTTCCTAAGGATTCGAACGAGAAGCCTTTCTTTAGAGCTGAAGTACTAATTCTACACCAAAATCTACGAGGAATCGTTCGAATTGAAAACCCCTCGATACTGTTTGAGATAAAATTCAAATGTCTTAACTCATCTATTTCCTTATCAGTACCATTATTGATTCCAATCAATAACATCATTCCAAAATCTATATTTGTGTCTAAAATTTTATTAATTTCTCTCCCTAATAATGTTATTTTTCCGTGCTCGATTAGTTGAGCGTCGTTAATTGGAAATATTATTGAAAATGATTTTCTATTTACGCCACCAAGCTCTAAACCAGTCTCCTCTTCAAGTATTATTTCTTTATGATCATCCATTCCTATTGCTATTCTAGAATTAGTAACTAAATTGATCTGGTTTGAATCACATCGATAGGAAAATAATGTTTTTCCACTCTTTTGCTCTCGTTCTAAGAAATCTCTTATCTGTTTAATAATAATTTTATTTTCCATTAAATTTTTTACCTTATTCGGATCCTTCTAGAATAAAAGTATAATTAAGAGGTATTAATCTTTATTTAGGTTTTAACCGTTTTTTAAGATTTGTATTTAACCTTTAAACTTGTATTAATTGAAAAATGGAACTTTTATATATTCCTAAGTCGAATACAATATAAAAATTTTAAAATTCCCTAAGCAAATAGTTATTTAAATTTTGAAATTTAATTTACATCCATATATGGAAAAAAAAATTAGGTTATATACATGATTTCAATTCAAAAAGGCGAGGATTTGCTCTCAATTTCCATAAACACCATTTTAAGCTATAGGAAGGATGAACCCGAATTTCAGAAACTGGTGTTAGACTGGAACAAGAAGATTCTAATTGAGATTGAAGATTTCTATCCACTTGAAATTATATTTCATCGCAACGAAATAAAATTTAAAGTAAATGATATCGATAAAAAAGTAGATCTTAAAGTTAGAATGAACATTTACACCCTTTTAGATTTGGCTTATGGCAGGACAAGCCCTGTAAAAGCCGTTTTTCAGCGTAAAATAAGAATTAAGGGATTGTTGAAATTTAGAACTCTATTTAAATTTATGAACATTTTTCTGAAAAGTATGCAAATGGTTGCTTCAGACCCTAACAATAATTACTACGAATTAAATAAGGAAACTAGGTAAGATGGTGAAAGAAAACGTATGACTGAGACAAAGGAAAGAAATTTGTACGAGAAAATAAGTAAGGATGATGTATTCAAAAAATTAGAGGGGATATTTGGGAGTAAGAATGTAACAGATAAATCGGTAGATTTATATCCCTATTCGTACGATATGACGGAATGTGAACCTCATATGCCTGATTTCGTAGTTATTCCTGAGAATTCAACTCAACTAATTGAATTAGTAAAATTTTGCAACCATAATTCAATACCAATTGTACCTTACATATCTGGGAATAATGTAGGCGGTCTAACGATTCCCGAATATGGGGGTATTGTCGTGGATTTTGGGAAGAAAATGAATAAAATTCTTCATATCAACGAAAATATGATGTATGCTCTCCTAGAACCAGGAGTTACCTTCGGAGAACTAAAAAAATGTTTAGATGATAATTATCCGCATCTAAAATATAGTTACCCCTTCGCTCCACCTTACGCAGGAGTAGTTGGAAATGTAATTCTGAGCGGTATGAACAATCTCTCGTGTAAATTAGGTTCAATGGGGGATTCTATCAATGGTTTAGAAGTTATAACTGCTGATGGGGAACTTATTCGAATTGGTTCATGTTTTTATGGAAAAGACGAAGCCGATAACGATAGTTGGTGGAGCAGATACCCTATGCCTGACTTAATGGGATTATTTATAAATTGGCAAGGAATGACGGGGTTAGTTACTAAGTGTGCGGTTCAATTATGGCCCAATCCTCCCTTTCAAAAAACCTATCTTGGAATAGTATTTGGTTTACCTGATATCGCACCAGTTATGAGAGAGGTTGGCAGAACAGAGGTTGTAGACGACATTTCAGCCGTAAGCATTGAAGTTATAAAAATGACTATTGAACTTCCAGAACCGAAAAAAATACCCGGTGAACCCGATTTTGCTGCGCTCTTTTCTATTTCTGGTAAAACGGAAAATTTATTCAGAGCTAAAGAGGAATATCTAAAGTTGACGATAGAAAATCAGAAGAAACAAGGGATTAAAGTTCTCTTAGTAGATGTTGACGAGTTTAGCAAGCTATTTAGTTTAAGAGTAAGATGTCATTTAGATTTACCCGCAGTAATTTTATCGTTAGTAGAATATTCTGGTCTAACATGGTTTGGATCCTATGCTCCAACTCATAAACTCGAAGATCTGATACCTAAGGTGAACGATCTGTTTATAAAATATAAGGTCCCTCCATTTATTTATATGAAAATAATGAAGTATTCTCATTACGGAATTTTTCGCCCTATCCTTCGATATAATAAATTCAAAGATGAGGAAAAAATACATAATCTACTAAACGATATTGCAGAACTATGTATCGCTGAAGGCTGTATTCCTTATAAGACGCCTGCATGGATGACGGAAAAAATGCGCGAAATTATAAACCCTGGTTGGTTGAGATTGTTTGAGAAAATTAAAAAATGTTTAGATCCAAATCAAATATTTAATCCCGGAAGATGGAACACTTAGAACTTTAAAAAAAGGTAAAAAATTACTTTTAATAATTCTGCTAATTTATCAAAATAAAGGTGATATATTAAGTGATCGAAACAAATATAACAAAAATGTTTGGGATAAAACATCCCATATTTAGCGCCCCAATGGGTCCATTTTTTACCCGAGATTTAGCCCTTGCCGTCAGTGAAGCAGGTGGTTTAGGAGTGTTATCAAACGTTGTTATCGCTGATTCAACTCCTGTTAGAGAACATAGGGAAAGCATTGAATATATGATTGAACATACTGATAAACCGTTCGGTCTCAATATTCTTACATCTCGGAATAATCCTGGAGTAAGACAAATGGTCAGATTATTACCAAGAATAGTCAATAGTAATGTTAGAATGAGAGATCAATGTAAGTATTGGTTAACTTCTGCAGGTTCTCCAAGAGTTCTTCCAGAATCAAAGAGTTTTAAAGAATTAAGAGAAAATTCAGAGATTAAGCACTTTCACGTAGCTCCAGCTGTTTGGTTAGCTCAGAAGTGTGTGGATGCAGGAGTAGATGGAGTAGTGGTAACTGGTACTGAAGGTGGAGGGCATCAATCCTATGAGAGAGTCAGTACTCTTGTTTTACTCCAACAAATTAATGAAAAGTTTCCTGATTTGCCAAAAATTGCATGTGGGGGTTTTGCTACCGGAGAGTCTTTAGCTGCGGCACTTTCGTTAGGTGCAGGAGCAGTAGCAATGGGATCAAGATTTATAGCGTCTAAACAAAGTGAATTTCATGAAAAATACAAAGCATTAATTCCTCCTGGAAATCCGCAAGATACAGGGCTCTTTACTGGAGCTTTCGGTCCTATTCGTTTGTATAAAAACAAATATGCTTTATCGCATCCAGCGCCCAGCAGTAAAGAAGAGATGATCGCTTACGAAAACTCTCTATCTCCAGAACAAAGAGCAAAAGATATGGGTGCCTATGACAGGGTATATAACGGAGATGTTGATACTGGAGCTGTTCTACTAGGTCAATCAATAGGAATTATTGATAGTATAGACGATGTCAATGATATTATTGAAAGAATAATAAAAAAGGCTGCAGATGTTATCAGAAAGAATAGTACGCTGTTAAAATAAGACCATATCTAAACTAAACGAAACAAAATTGTAAGTAAATTAGTTGAGTGTGATAAAAATTACTTTTAAAAATTCTGTTAATTTATCAAAATATAGGTGATATGTCAAATGATCGAAACAAATATAACAAAAATGTTTGGGATAAAACATCCGATTTTTAGCGCTCCTATGGGTCCATTTTTTACCCGCGATTTAGCTTTGGCTGTAAGTGAAGCTGGTGGTTTAGGAGTGTTATCAAACGTTAATATTGTTGGCACAGATCCCGTTGAGGAACATAAGGCAAGCATAGAATATATGATTGAACATACTGATAAACCGTTCGGTCTCAATATTCTTACATCTCGGAATAATATTGGAGTCAAACAAATGGTTAGATCATTACCTAAGATAGTAATGAATAATGTAAAAATGCGAGATCAATGTAAATATTGGCTAACTTCTGCAGGTTCTTCAAAATTTCTTCCACAATCTAAATATTTTCAGGAATTACGCGAGAATTCAGAAGTTAAACACTTTCACGTAGCTCCAGCTGTTTGGTTGGCTCAGAAGTGTGTGGATGCAGGAGTAGATGGGATAGTAGTTACTGGTACTGAAGGTGGAGGGCATCAATCATATGAGAGAGTTAGTACTCTTGTTTTACTCCAACAGATTAATAAAAACTTCCCTGATTTGCCAAAAATTGCATGCGGGGGTTTTGCTACTGGAGAGTCTTTAGCTGCGGCACTTTCGTTAGGTGCAGGAGCAATTGCAATGGGATCAAGATTTATAGCATCTAAACAGAGCGAATTTCATGAAAAATACAAAGCGTTAATTCCTCCTGGAACCCCGCAAGATACCGGGCTTTTTACTGGATCTTTCGGACCTATTCGTTTATACAAAAATGAGTATGCTTTATCTCATCCTGCGCCCAGTAGTAAAGAAGAAATGATCGCTTACGAAAATTCTATAACTCCAGAACAAAGAGTAAAAGACTTAGGTTCTTATGACAGGGTATATAACGGAGATGTAACCACAGGAGCCGTTCTACTAGGTCAATCAATAGGAGTTATTGATAGCATAGACGATACCAATGAAATTATTGAAAGAATAATAAAAAAGGCTGAAAGTGTTATCAGAAAAAATAGCTCTTTGTTAAAGTAAGAACTTATTTAAACTAAAAATAACCAATTTTATATTTTTTTATAAATTAGACGAAAAGTTAATTTGTTTAAGAGGAACTAATTTAAGTGGATGATTATGATTAATATAGAATTCCCGGATGATTTAATCTCCTTATCGTTATACAATGTTTTTAACTCAAGGAAAAATGATAGGAAATTCATAAAGCACGCTAAAGATTGGAATAAAAAGATCGTACTTCACATAGAGCCATTCTATCCCGTAACAGTAATCTTTAACGGTAGCGATATCAGATTTGAAAGGAAAGAACATCCTGAACCAGACATGAAGGTTAAAATTCATATTAACACCATGCTTGATATCGCTAACGATAGATTAAATCCTTTTTTTGCGATAGAACAGGGAAAAATGGAGATTGAGGGATTAGGAGATGATAGCGAAAAAATTATGCGTTTTTATAATATTTTTGTAGTTTCGATGCAGATGGTCGCGAGCGAGCCGAATGTGAATTATTATGAAATAGATAAGGATACGAGGTGATATACCTTTAATGACAGCAATAAAACAGAGAGATATATTTGAAAAAATTTCAAAAAACGATGTGCAATCTAAATTGGTTGAAATTTTTGGAGCTGAGTTTGTTTCAGATAAGAAAGTTGATTTATACCCATATTCTCAGGACATGACTGAAAACAAACC
>JAGXNZ010000056.1 GCA_019894655.1 Promethearchaeota archaeon
TTAGCTGAACGAGTTACTAAATGAGTGAATTTAGATTTTTTCCTTTAAATATATTCATCTTAGGAGGATAATCATCTTAAATCAATTTAAAAAAATGATGAAAAATGGAAATTAGTTTAGAAAAACCCATTGTAAAAGAGCTTTCTGTCGATTCAACTCGAGATCTTTCAGAAATTCAATATGTTTTAACTGAGCTTTTATACGTTCCTGATGAAAGGCTTAAACTCGTGATTGTTTTGGAATTTGTAGATTATCTTACAGAGAAATTTTCAGAACCAGACTATAAAATTAGATTTATTTATACTACCCAGAATGGAGCTTTAACAGGATTCGTAGTCTGTCAAATAGATGATGAATATAAAAGTTACGGAATGCCATGCCCAACTTTTGGTTGGATTCATGCCAAAAATTTTCTTTCCTGTAAAAAGCTCATGATTGAGTGTGAAAATTTCGTTCGACAGAACAACTTTAGAAAGCTTAGAGGCCCTGTGAATTATCCCAAAATGATTGGAGGAATTGGTTGGCAGACCGAAGGTTTTGCTTCTCCAATGATGAGTGGGGTTGCATATAACGATCCAGGTTCAAATGTTCTTGTTTATCTAAAAGAATTAGGGTATAAAATTGACTCTAAATACTCGTGCGTTGACGCGTTCGTGAAAGTTTGGGAGAAAGGAAAAGAATTAGACGAAGATATTATGATTCGATTTTTACCGCTCGATGATATAAAAGCATTGAAAGTCCAAATATTGAATTTAGCTCAGCAATCTTTTTATTCCGTATTAGCTGACGCTGCGGGAGGTCAATCACGGTTTGAAGAGATGATGGAAGCATATTACCAAGCCGGTAAAAAAGTCCATATTGTGAATCCTAATTTCGATCCTCAAACTTACGCGAACATGCCTGGTTTTTTAGACACCTGGAACGCATCCGATCTCGAAAGTATCGTCTCTACGAGCATTTTTGCGTTTGATAGAAGCTCTGGAGAACTTGTAGGAGTATTAATGGCCCAACCTAACCTTTTCCAGTTATGGACAGGAGAACTTCTTACGCACATGAACGTTGATACGGTAATTATCAAAAAGGAATACGCTGGAAAAGGTATATTCTCTGCGCTTCACAACATTGGGAAAAATTTATCGTCTGCTGTGTACGGGTATAATTACTTCGAAGGGACAACTATTTGGGCTAACAACGACCGCGCAATTAAGTCGATCTTTCCACATAGCTCTCCGTTAAGAACTCACTTTGTAGTTCAGAAGCGAATCTTAAAGAAATAAAATTTTACTTTTTTTTTACTTTTTTAATAAACTACGCTCAATAACATTTAAATACGCTATTTCTTCAATATAAAATATATCCTCAATTGAGTAAGATAGTAAAATCCAACGTGAAATATCATGGTTTCTAAAATTTTGTTAAATAAATACTCTTTAGGCTATTCTATAAGTTTTTTTTTAATTACATTCGGTACATTGAATCTTTTCCAATCGATTACTACAAAATTATTTATTGCTGGAGCACATGGAATGGACATTATTTTTTATTTAGGATTGGTTACCGTGTTTTCTGGTATCTTAGCATTACTAGCTCCTTTAGTGGGGTCTTTCTCTGATAAAAGGAAACAGGGTTCTAGAAGAAGACCCTTCTTGATATTTAGCATAGTAGGGATGGCTTTGGTGACCGTTCTTTATTACTTCTCTCCTTTGGATTTTGGAATCAATGACATTTTTCTTAATATTTTTTTTTTCGTTACTTTACATAGTATTTACCTTTTCAGTTCTCTAACCTTTAGTATCAGTTTCCAAAGCCTTTATCCAGAAATGTTTCAGAATCTTAATTCAAGATCAATGGTTATTGCTTTACTTATAGGATTTTCGGCGCTAGCTTCAATAATAAGAGTTCTTCTCGATGCCTTTTTTTACCTAGAAATTATATATTCTGGTATCATTTTTGGCTTACTCATTATTCTTGGGGGAATTGTATTATTTAGGAAAGGATTCGATGAACCATATCGGCGATTATTAGAGAAACCAAAATCTACTGAACACTCTTCTTACAAAATTTTATCATCAAATAACAAATTATTCAAATGGTTTTTGATAGCATTTTTCTTTCTTACAATTTCAGAATTATTTATAACAACCGCTTTAGATTATAATTGGCTAACCTATATTGTATTTGTACCCCTCTCTTTGATTGAAATTGTTACATTCTTTTTGAATATCACCCCTAGCCTATTTATAATTACGTTTATTCTTTACTGGAGAAAATTATCTCTCTCAATTGGAATTATAAAACTCTTTAAAATCCTGATTATAGCTCTATTATCGTTAACTGTAGCTTTATTCTTTTTATCTGATTTTGTTTCTGGAATAATACTAACAAGCTTAATTAATGTGTGCTTATCAGGATTAAGTTTTGTTAAATTATTACTTTTAGCTATAATTATTGATCATTATTTTCTAAATACTGGCAAAAGGCGTGAAGCAACCTACTTTGGTCTCAGCTATACATTTAATTTTATATCGGGATTTATTGGGGTTTATTTGTCGTCTTTTTTAATCAATTTCTCATTACTTTTTATCAACCCCTTCGAAGCAATTCAAACTTATTATTTTTTCAGCAAAATCGGACTTTCCTTGTTCGCGTTAATCTTTTTCGGATTTAGTTTAATTTTAGTAAGAAAAATTCCCATCGATAAAGAGAAATATGATAAAATTGAAGAAGAAATATCTGGATTGAATAGGTAATAAGAATCTTTGAGTTTAATCGAAACTGATTTTGGAAGCATAATATTTAAATGTTTAATAAAATCAGTTTAAAAATAACTATTATTTTTTTCATCTATAGAAATAAAAAAAAATTTACTTTAGGTTATCCTAAAAAATTCTAGAATTTTTATAAAAGGAGGCCAAAGAAAAATTAACATTATACCTGTTATTACTATTATTAACCAAATTAACAAACCCCACGGAAAATTAGATTGTTTAGGGCCAATTTGGACATCTCTCCCATCAGACAAGTTAGCTGTAACTTCAGACAATAGTTTATATAACTTCTGTAAATTAGTAGTGAAAAATGCATACGTTTCGTCTGTGTCGGTTTGAATTGAGATTCTTTGCCGCGCTTTTTCGCCAAAGAGGCCTCTAGCTTTGTATAGGTTCAGTTTTTTAATCGTATTTAAAGGAATAATATGCTCACCCCCCTTCCTAAATATGATCCTTAATTGAGTATTAGATAAGTAAATCATCCCAGCCTTGCTATTTTTAAAATCTCTCTCACCAACTCGTTTATAGCAGCTCCCTCTTTGTTTAAGAAGAAATTCTTTAGGTTTCATAGCTTTTTTTTTGTTTTTTGTTTTTAATTTTGATTTAGTTGCGTTACTAATCAATTCTTCCTTAAATTATATAAATAGTTTCAAGAATTTTACCGGTGAAAAGTGAGATTTACCACCCGGATTTTTTCCTTTTTATATACCCGTTTATTTTCGTTGTTAATTAATAGAAAAACAAAGATAAAGAGAAAATATAATTATGACAATTGCATTAGTAAAAGTGTCTTGTATCAACGATCGATTGATACCTCTTGGACTCGCCTGTTTACAGGCATTTCTTAAACAAAATTTAATTCCAGTAAAGGTATTTAATTTTAGAACTACTGATTACACTCTACCTAAGGTAGTTTTCGACCCACTCATCCAACTGAACCTAACCGATTTTATCGTAAACCATCAAGATTTACCACTTTTAATCCCAATTAAAAACGATATTTTAAACAATCGTGAGGTAATCTTAAGCGAAGGCATGTATCCAGATATTTTAAATGATTATTCCTCGAGGATGTTCGAAAATCTCGAAACCACAAAAAAGCGTTTTGAAAGCATGATAGATTATTGTAGAAGCACAGTTCTAGAGGCGTTAAAAGGATTTTACACTCTCGGTTTCTCGGTTAATTACCTTAACATTTCTGAAACTATTATTTCATCTTGCTACCTGAAGTTACTAAATCCCGAATGTAAAATAATTTGGGGCGGCCCCTCCATCACGCAATCTTTTGATGCATTCAAAATTTTCCTAAACAATGGTGTTTGCGATGGATTAGTTATTGGAGAAGGAGAGATACCTCTATTAGATATTGCACTTGGAAACGATTTAAAGGGAATTAAAGGAGTAATGAGCATAAATGAGAGATGTATAGTTCAGTATAAAAAGGGAGAACAGATCGATTTAGATTTACTGCCGACACCCGATTATACCGATATTCCGTTGGACACCTATTATCAAATCGCTTCCATATATAGATCGCGCGGATGTACTAATAGATGTCAGTTCTGTGCTGAGTGGTTTCTCTTCGGGCCACGATTCAGAAAACGTTCTGTAGAAAAAGTTATTGGTGATATAGAATCCACCTTGTTAAATCATAAACCTAGATTTATGTTATTTGGAGAATCTTTGATTAACGATGATTTAGAATATTTTGAAAATTTATGCGATGGTTTGATCGAAAAAAACTTTGATATTAAATTTGGTACCCACTTTAGAGCAAATATCTCACCAGAACTCGCTAAAAAAGCGAAATTAGCGGGGTTTGAAGACGCTTGGGTTGGCTTTGAAGCTTTTTCTGACGAAGACCTAAAAGAAATGAACAAGGGAACGAGCGTGCACCAAAACATGGAAACTATCGAGAACTTAACACAAGCAGGCGTTAACGTGATTGCGATGTTGGTAGTAGGATTTAGCGATCTTAGCACGGAACTAGTGAATTGCGAAAATGTAATAAATACAATTGAGCACTATTCTAATCAGAAACAAACAACAAAGAATGGCGATCAAGTTCCGCTTCCAATACAATTTCGACCGGCTCCATTGTATGTCGTACCCGGCTCGTTTGATTATCAGAATAAAAAGGGGACAGAAACGAAACCTTGGAAGTGTAAATTTCTATCAAATCAAAATTGCAGAGAGATTAGAAACCTCGAAAAAGATTTAAGCACAATTCCCTACACTTTTGAGCGCCCTATACCCAATCATAAGGTTTCACAGTTGATACAACAGATACAAGAAGCAGATCGAAAAGCTGGATTCACGATTGGTGGAGTCACGAAATATGTCATCGATTACGTGATGGAAGAGCGGAGAAAAAACCGCAAAACGCGAAAAACACAGAGAATTGGAGTATCTGCTCAACGGTTTAACGATATAAGGGCTCCTAATATAAAAAATATATAATTTTTTTTGCTGTTAACAGTTTGCTTGTCAATAATTAGCTAAATATGTTTATATGGCTCGAAATACTGTTTCTCAAACCATTTCGAATCAATATAATTTTATTCTTTAGTTCTTTCAGCACAAATTCTCACAAAGTATATCCTCCCAAAA
>JAGXNZ010000057.1 GCA_019894655.1 Promethearchaeota archaeon
AAAGGGTTTTTTCCCCACATAATTCCATCTCCACAAGCAATAGTGTCAAAAAGAAAGTGACCAAAATAAATACCTATGACTGGAATTACAGAAATTAGAGGATTTGAACCCAAAAATACATTTATAATAAACATTATAATGAAAGGAGTATATAAAAGTGGATAATGAGCTATGGAACTAAAATGATGCTGAAATTCAGTGTCGAGCTTAAACTTACCTTTCTTTCTAATATAAAATACAATTGCATCTAAATCAGGGCAAATTGAAAAAAAAATTATTGAAGATATATAATAACTTGGCATAATAAAAGAACCGGTCCACAAAATATAGATAGAATAATATATTAAGAAACCAAATGCTGCATGTTGCTCAGTTCTGCTCATATTTACCAATTAAAAGGTTTGTTAAATATTTCAATCCTAATTTAATAATAGAAAGAATACAAAATCCAAATAAAATATTAATAGATGCTTAAAAATTCTTAGCATTAGTAATTATAAGTACGGTATTTTTGATTTGTTCAAAATAAGAGTTTATTAAGACAAATTTAATCATTAGTTTCCCGTTCTCTTAATTTAAAAGACACTATTGCAGCATCTCGAATTCCAAATCGATTTGCAATTTTTCTCACATAGTTTATCCGACGGTTTTTAAGAATATCGTGAAAAATCACAGCAGGAATTATTGACAATACTAAATAAAAAGGTAATCCAAGCCATAGAATAAGACTTGGGATGTTTAACATATTACCAGGAAGCCCCAAATTATTAATAAAGAGCGTTACAAAGTCATATATAACGAAAATATAAGTTAACATTACACCAATCCCCGCATACCCTTTCAAAAGGGTTTGAAACCACTCTCCTATCGACTTGATTAGTATCATCTCATTTGAGTTTTCAACCTTGTTTTTTGTTGTAAATACTATTCCAGAATCTTTTAAAAGCCAAACAGGCGAAAATAGAAGCGTGGATGCTCCAAAGGTAAATATTAATAAAATTATTTGACCAAGAAGACGAATAAAGACAGGAATCTTTAGAGCTATAGTAAAATCGGATATTACATCAGCTGTCAAAATTGCAGAGATTATTTCTGGGGTTAAAAAGATAAAAGATAAATTTACGGCCATTAAAACAGGATAAAATCCAGATGAAAGTAAGCTAACCTTCTTTGGTTCTGATTCGTATTGAATACCATAAAATTTATTAGATTTATAGAAGAATTTATGTAAAAACATAATTATGGGCGAAAGTATGTATCCCCCTAAAAACATACCTATCAAACCAGAAACCGGAAGGAGTAGAACAAACACGAGGATAAGCTCAACTAACATATCGTCGACAGGGATAAAACGAATTAATGCAGCTGGAGTATCGTCAGGAAAGATGGTACTTCTTAAAATGGATGCTAGGATGAACCAAAAAATGATATACAAAGCATAAATAATCAAGAGATTTCTATACCTCGAAAATTTGCTTTTTGACATATCAGGAAGCACTCGTATAATTTTAGAGTTAGTTTTTATCTATGTTAAATTAGTAAGAAGTTCGATATAAAAATATAGCTAGAGATTATAAGAGATAAGATAATATTTACATAATAAGATTTTTACACAATCTCAAAAAACATTCCGATCAAAAAATAAGTAGTTTTATAACTATCTAATATATTAGAGTTTTATGAGTGAAAACAGTGAAAGCATACTTAGGAACTATCATTGCAGAGTCTGTGATACCACTCATGAAATTAGTTTACACAAAAAGATAAGTGAAAATCAATCTAAATTTCCTTTTTCTTACTTTTTTTTGCATGGAGAATTAAAAAACATTTTAACAACACTTTACTTAGACAAACATCTGGAAATTCGAGGAGTAGATGTTCAAAAGCTAACAGACGATGATATATTCTCTAAAGACCAAGTAGTTTCAATTACCTCTACATTAGTAAAAGAAATTGAAGAACTTCGTAAAGAAAATGAAGACTTACGATCAAAGTTAAAAAAAACAACGACGAAGGTAAAATAAATCAAATCAAATATAATAAAGAAGCAAAATAATATTAAAAAAAATAAGAAGAGTGAGAAATTATGTCGTATGCTCGGTATAAAATGTGCATTTTTGGTGATGGAGGTGTAGGAAAAACCACATTAGTAAATCGCTATATCTCCGGTAAATATTCAGAAGATTTTAAAATGACAATCGGAGTGGATTTCTATACTAAAAACATAGAAGTAGATGGAATAAGGGTAAACCTCCAGATCTGGGATTTCGCGGGCGAGCAACAATTCAAAAATCTATTACCGAATTATGTAATAGGTGCATCAGGAGGTATCTACATGTACGATATAAGTAGATTTTATAGTTTGACACATATTGAAGACTGGATCAATTTATTGAATAAAGCACCTGATAGACAAGGAGAAAAATTACCTATTCTATTAGTTGGGGGGAAAAAAGATCTTACATTAGAAGGAAAGAGAGTAGTCGAAGAAGATTATGCTTCTGAGCAAGGAAAGAAATTTGGAATTTTTGATTTTATCGAGTGCTCTTCAAAAACAGGAGAAAATGTAGAGTTAATTTTCTATAAAATGGCCTTAAAAATGCTAAAATCTTCTGGACTTTTATAATTTACTTTTTTCAAATTAAATATTCTTTATTAATGGACTTGATATATTCATGAAGAATTTTACATTTAGTATAATATCGGATGCTTTAAACCCAGATATTTCTCCACAACATCTAGAATTTCTTCTTTAGAACCGATATACCCAAAGATTTGATGCTTAGCTTTACCTAAAGATGCGTTATCAATTGTTTCAAATCGGTTTAATTGCAGTTCTATTTCTCCAAAATTCAAATGGGTTAAATCTGGAGACTCAGAATTATACGATTGAATCACTCCAACTTCACCATTAGGATGATCCCGAGCCACGTCAAAACAATCCTTTTGCGATTTTGGAATATCATCTGAAATCTTAACCAAAAATCCGAACTCGTCAGTGTTTGGAATATTAAGAATATATCCAATTTTAGCTGGTCGCGTAAAGTCGATATCTTCAGGTTTTATGGCAAGTTTATAAATGTCCGCAACATCTATTTTAAACGCAACATAATTCGGTCCCATTTCCAAACGATCTTTAGGAATATCTCTGAAGTACGATAGGGGTTTTGCATCAGATTTAGTTGGGATCAACACTGTTCCGGGATTTGAAGGACCACCGCTTATTATACAAGCCAAAGACCACCCATTAATCTTCAATCTCGGTTGGAAGAAAACACAGTCATCTACGAATTCAACGCCACAATAACTTAACCCGGTTGAAAATGGTTCTTTTTTTAAGGTGAGTTGGCGTGTTATTTCTCCGTTATATATCTGTTTCAATGTTTGTGATTCTACTGTTACCGGACTTGATAGTGTACATGAAATTGAAGTTTCTGCTAAAATATCGTAATATGCAGGGTCTAATCCTTGAGGACAAAACCAATTTTCCCAATTTTTGGGATTTTCGTAAAAGAATTCTCTTTCAGGGCTAATCCAATATCTATCTCCACCAATATCCCACTGCCTACTTTTAACTTTTTTTTTTATGTCGGGATTAATCCATAACAAGCTATAATTATCGTTCTTAGGGAAAAGTCCTAAAAGACGCCCTCCATACTCAGAGATAATCGCAGAACTTTCGTTATTGAAATTTAATTCGACAACTTTTCCAATATCGTTCTTACTGGAAAGTAACGATTCCTTAGTAAAGTAGTTCATACTCTAAATTAAAAAGTTCTGACTAAAAGACTTTTCTGTTATGTATGGACCTTCGCTTACGGTACTATAAATTTTTATGATAAAGTTTTTAATAGTGTCCTAACATCATTTATTGTAAATTTTATGATGAGGAATCTAAAATGATTATAAAAGCTACAGATGAGTATTTGGCATTATTAAACAGAGCAGCTGCACGTGAAATTCAAGTTTCGGCACAATATATGCTTCAACACACTAAAATGGAAAAACTTAAGAGAAAAGTGATCAAAGAAAATTATTTACTGGAAACTACAACCTACGACGAGTTTGGAGAAATTTTAAAAGATTTAGCGAAAGAGGAAATGAAACATCTTGCTCAAATTATGGGAAGAATTTACTTGTTGGGTGGAGAGGCGACTACTAAACCTGACAGAGTTATCATCGGAAATTCACTAAGAGAGTTTGCTGAATTAGATGTAAAGGCAGAAGAGGAAGCTTTGGAATTGTATCGCATATTAATTGAAGCTGCTAAAGATATTGGAGACCGAGAAACATGGGTTTTGTTTACGAAGATATATAGCGATGAGGAAGAACATTTTTTGAAATTTCAAGATTATGTTGAGATGGAAAGTGAGCCTGATTTAGGAAAAACTCCTGATTCTGAATGGAGGTCTATTTTCGGCGAAGAATATGTTACTTTGCTTAATAAGGCTCTCGCTAGTGAAATATCAGCAGTTGTTCAATATACAAACCAACACGAGAAAGCTGAAGGTTTAGAACGAATGAGGCGTAAGAAGAATGCTTTAGAAGTTGTTACTGGAAAAAATAAAGAAAGTATAGTCTCAGGAATTCTTAAAGAAACATTTATGCAGGAAATGGAGCACATGGAAAAAATCTCAGACCGAATCCATGAAATCGATAGAGATTCTATAGCTACAGTTGATCCATTACCCGAAATCGGAAATTCTATTGATGAGTTTATAAAACTGGATAGAGATGCGGAAAATTATGCTATTGTTTTATACAGAAAAATAATAACTGAAGCAACTCGACTTGGAGATATAAAAACGAGAAAGCTTTTTGAAGATATTATTGTTGAAGAGGAGGCTCACTACTGGAATTTCGACGATTTTCTTCCGTAAAATGCGTCTCTGAGGCTCAAGGACCTCGACTAATCTAGTGTTGTTTTTTTTTTTATTTTTTAATCACAATATTCATGTGCAGAGCACATTTCCTTTATAACAGAGCTAAAATCTTTAAATTTATTAGCCGCACAAAAACCATGGTGGAGACCTGGAACCAAAATTGGATATCATATGACAACATTTGGTTATCTCTTAGGAGAATTGGTACGAAGGATTACTGGCAGAAGTTTGGGAACATACTTTCGTGAAAATGTTGCTAACCCATTAAATATTGATTTCCATATAGGAATATCAGAAGATTACGATTCCAGAGTAGCAAATATTATCATTCCTGAAAAAGTCTTTGCTAAATGGCAAGTTATCCTATCCAAATTGTTTTTAAGAAAAACCGTGAAAGTGTTTTACAATCCAAACAATGAAGATGTTGATTTTAATAGTCGAGCTTGGCGCTCTGCGGAAATACCAAGTGGGAATGGACATGGAAACGCGAGATCGATAGCTAAAGTGGGATCGATACTAGCTTGTGGGGGTATGTACGATAAAAAGAAGATCTTATCTAGATCCACGGTAGAAAAAGTTATTGAACCACAAATCAGCGGTCGTGATGTAATTATGATATATCGTCCTGCCAAATTTGGTTTGGGAATTGGTCTTCTTGATGACAAATTTTTCCTTGGACCTCGTAGTTTTGGCTGGGGCGGTGCAGGTGGGTCTTTATGCGTTATGGATCTTGAGAAAAAACTGAGTATAGGATATGCTATGAATAAAATGCATATGAAAGGAGAAGACCCAAGAACAGGTCCGATTTTTAAAGCTGTTTGGGATGTAGTTAATAAGTAAAAATAGATGAATTGAAGCCCATTACGAATAATGCTAATTACTGGTACTTCTTATCGTCCATTTTTATCAATTTATTTTCAACGATAAAAAACTCTATCTATTTTTATTAGTGTCTTTAGGGAGTGATTAAGGAACCAAATCTTAGATTTTAATAATTTATAATTATTATAAATATTTCAATAAGTTATTATTAGTTATGACTAATTTTCTGAATTTGCATTACAAAATACGCTTAATCTTTATGCTATTAAGAAAGTACTCAACTGGATTGAGAGAACTTATATATCTTTTTTATCTGCTACTTTAATAGTCATCGAAAGTGTTTCCTCGAAAACTTGACCTTCTGGTATGCATTTAAAGCTTAAATCTTCTAATGAGAACACTTCTGTAAAATAACCAAGCCAATATCGAGAATATCTCTTATT